>NYTD01000023.1 GCA_002683315.1 Deltaproteobacteria bacterium
CAAATCATAGCCAAACCAAAGTATAGGTAATCCAAAGTATAGATAAACCAAAGTATAGCTAAATCAAATCTGTACTCAGATCTCCCCTTTGAAACAGTGCTTAAGATACGACTCATTTTTAAGCTACCAACGCAGAGAGAAAGATGAAAATTCACGAGAATAGAGTCTGTTGTATCCTGTAATAAGAATCTGTAATATTTGAATTAATTTATACAGCTAGCTAGCCATAAAAGTCCATTAATTGCATGAAAAACAAATCTAAAAGCACGTATTGTTTAAGTCACTGATTAAATGTATTTTCACTTATGCCACAATGCCATCATTTATTAAAAATAAGAAAAGAATATTTAGGAGTGCCCATGAAAAAAAAATTCATTTATGGAACAATCTTGGTCGTAAACCTTTGGGGCTGCGATAGTAATGAAACGGAGTCTTTGCTAATAGAATGCGGGGTTGGTACAGAATTAAATGATAGTAACAATCACTGCGAGCCAAAACTAAGTGATGACCTATCAATTAACACATCGGGTGTAATTGTTTCGTCTTTAGACCAGGATGCGATCTCGTCTGAGGAGGCTTTGGCAGCGGCAAAAGCTGAGGGTGTTGCATCGGTTACACCTTTAAACTGTGGGGGTGGTACAGAAGAAGATGAAGATGGAACGGCATGTCAGCCAACAGCTGAGTATCATCAGGCTACCTTTGAAGAGGGGCGCTTGGCTGGTGTAGCTTCGATTAATCCAGTTAACTGTGGCGATGGTACTACGCTTAATGAAGCGAGTGATGCCTGTGAACCCACCGCCGAATATCGTGCAAGCGCAATTGAAGAGGGACGTTTGATTGGTGTTGAGTCGGTTATGCCTCTCAACTGTGAAAATGGTACCGAGGAAAACAGCGAGGGGACATCATGTCAACCCACCGCTGAATATCGTGCAAGCGCAATTGAAGAAGGACGTTTAATCGGTGTTGCCTCAGTCACTCCGCTTAATTGTGATACAGGTACTTTGATCAATGAGGGTGGTGATGCCTGCATACCCAATATGTCAGTAGATGTTTCGATCAACAATGAAAACTTCATTGTACCTACCGAAACATATACTCAGGAGCTTTGTGTTGCTGCTGGTGGGCGTTTTAATGATGAAACAGGAATATGTACAGAGGCTTATAACTGCTTTTATGGCGGTTTCTGTTCACGAGCCGCAAATCTTGGATTTACTGCTGAATCAAACGGAAACCTGTATGACAATGATACACCCGAGAATACAGGATGTGAAGATTCGAGTTGGGATGATCCTTGGGATCTAGGGGAGAGTATTGCTGCCCACCTAGGGTCCGATCATACTCAATGGATGGCAAGATTTGTTGCTAATCAATTAGCAGAGGCTGTTTGTGCTGGAAACTAGCCTGTTGGGGCTGATGCATAGGTCTATTTAGTGATGAATAACGAACATTTAACAAAGTAAACAGTAAACAGTAAACAAACATAGAAACAGCTCTCTGTTTACTCCTATTTACTCGCCTAGAGTGTTGATGACCTAATGATCGCCAATGCCCAAGGTGGCAGGATGACTATCCTCGTTGCAGATGTCTGGGCGTGGTTGGCGACTTGAGGGCCTCAGATCAGGGAAATAATTTTTTTATGATTGTATCATGAGTACATAGGCTAAATACATAGACTTAGTACTCAGTTAGTCTTAAAGGTATATCTGATCGATAACTTAGACAATACTGATCTTTTGATTTGGTATTCATGCAACCAATGCACTCTGAGGACTACCTAACAATCTTCATTAATACAGAAGATTACATGCGATGATAGACTCTACCTTTGGAAATATGTACTATTTGTTATGAGTTCATATTCAACCAGTTTTTTGTATCGAAAGCAATTTGAGAGTTGCCAAGAGACAGCACTGCATACCCAAGAGCATCAGGGGTATCTCAGTCATTAACCTGTAAAGAAGAGTGAGGGTCAGTTAAAATCAAAAGAAAAACTTTCGGACCAAAGCGAAGGTAATGGGATAGAGCTGAGCAGTTGGCAAACTAGCTATTGTAAAACTCATGGTCTATATTCTGTCATTAACGGGCAGTGTAACGCCATGAAAGATGAAGACTGTACTGGGTCTAGGAGCTGTACATGGTAATGGAAATCGACAGAGCACTCTGAAGTTTAAAATTGGGCTATGTAATGGTCTTCTATATGAGTGGTATGACGATGATGCTAGGCCCCGATTTAATCTCAACTTTAGGGAGAGTCTCTATGTTGAGAAACAAGAGAGCTAGCATAGCACCGAAGAAAGAGGTTTGAGTCATGATACGCCAAAGCGGTCTCCAAAAGAGTTCCTAAAGATAGAGATCTTACCAAAATAAATTAAGATCGAGATCAAGTCTTCTCATCGAGACGAGAAAGACGATCAAGATAGATCACCATTCTTTACTCGTTTTTATCCTCGACTTGATGGTCTACAAATCGAGTAGTACCGGTATGATTGAAAAAGATATGAGGAGAGATACAAGAACGGAAAAAATGGTGTTCAAAACGATTGGTCTAGTAATGGCACATCAATCAAAAGTTAAAATTAAAATAGTGGCGGAGTGGATCGGTCAATGAAGCATGTTGCAAAATATATCAGCAAGTCAGACAATTCAATGAACGCTGCTTTTTATCCCTCAACGCTCATAGTCAGCAAAGGGAAAGTAATTATGATGTACTTACAAAGAAAACTCTTAATGTTCATAAACTTGGTCTGTATATTACTTGCCTGTAGTTCAGAATCAGAGGGTCCTGCTTTTCCGAATGTGCAAGGACCATTGCACAAGAGTCAGCTATTATTAAGTGAACCAAGCCCAACAAACTTCCAAAACTACAAGTTTGCAGGTTCAAACCACCTTGCTATTTTATTGACAGATGAAAGTTCACCTTGGCTAGGCCTAGCACATGGCCTTAAAAGTGTAGGAATACCTTTTTTTATGACCAATGACATACAGCAAGCTCTAAAGCATGATGTCATTTTAGTTTATCCAAATCTCAACGGAGCAAATACTTCTTCTGCTGATGTCGAGCTATTCAATCGGCATTTAGAGGCAGGTAACAGTCTGATTGCCTTCTCACCAACCGGCTATCCAGGACAAAGACTATTTGGATTTGATGAGGCGGATAATCGAGATCATTTACAAAGTTTACACTTTGATGCTAATGAAATGACTCACAGATTCAGTACTAGACTCCAAGAGACTTCTATACGCTTAGCATCTTCTAATGAAACTGCCCTAGGGTACAGTTATATTGGTGTGGATGGGTCTACGATTGCAAAGTATGGTGATGACAGTTCGGCCATGATCTATAAGGCTTACCCATCTCCAAATCGTACAGGTCATGCTTATGCACTTGGTTTTGATATTTCTTACTATACCTTAAAGGCACATAACGGACGTTTTTATGGAGTGGCTGATACCTATGTCAACGACTATCAAGCTCAAGTTGATACCTTACTCAGACTTTTGGCTAATATATATGTTCAAGGTGAGTCCAATCCAATCCAATTAGCCAGTTCTCCGCATAATAAAGAGTTCACTGCTCTCATCACTCACGATATCGATTATGCAAAGTCTTTGCGAAATGCACTCGAATATGCTGAGTACGAAAAGAGCATGGGTATCAAGGCTACTTACTTCATTCAAAGTAAATACATAAGTGATGGCTATGAGCAACGCTTCTTTTCAGAAGCTATTCGCTCATCTATTGACCGTTTAGTTGAGCTAGGCATGGAGATTGCCAGTCATACAGTGTCTCATTCCAATGAGTTCAAAAATATGCCCTTAGGGACAGGTCAAGAAAGTTACCCCAGCTATCGACCTTATGTAGAAGATTTTGCCACGGTCAAAAATGCAAGTATTGCTGGTGAGTTAAGAGTGAGTAAGTTTTTACTTGAGTACCTAAGCAATCAAGTCATAAAAGCCTTTCGTCCCGGTCATTTAAGTTTACCTTTTAGTCTGCCTCAAATGCTTGAATCAACCGACTACCAATATAGTTCTAGCATCACTGCTAATGAGGCATTAACTCATCTCCCTTTTCAAATGATGATCGATAGAAAATATGATGTAGAATCCCAGATCTTTGAGTTTCCTGTTACCATTGAAGACGAGGCGGGTAAGTTATTAAATCGTTTAGATGAAGCGATTGAACTCGCTGAGCACATTAGTCGCCATGGTGGTTTAGTCAATATACTGATTCATACCAATATTACAGGGCATAAGCTTGAGTTTGAAAAACGATTTATAGAGACTTTTAAAGATCGGGCTTGGTTTACTCATTTAAGTGAATACGGACAATGGTGGCGCGCCCGAAACTCAATACATATTGATGTGGAAGAACCGAATCCCAATGTGCGCATACTGATCGTTGAGAGTGATGATGAAATAGAGGGGTTAAGTCTCAAAGTACCCATTAATTGGAACTTGGATGATGAGCAAGCAAAGGTCGATCAAAGCGAGCATAATGTGTTAACTTTGCAACGATTTAAGGGACGCCGTATATTAAGTTTTAAACTCGAGTAAAAAAAATCTTTCAGCACCTAAGCACTAAGACTGTGATGTAACAGTCTTTAAACATCTCCCTATCCAGCAGATTAATGAATAGGGCTTCTGGTATCGAATACATCCTTTTTCAGTGATGAAGAAGATGAGCTTTAGACTTACCTAGCAAATCCTTTAGATGGATTAATTTCCTTATTGTTTATATACTTTAAGCTATAAAGACNTCTTGTACTCACCCAGTACAAGTATTANATNATCAAGCATAAGNATANAAAATTAAATNNGTAAGTTAAAAAGTTANAAAATACNGCGTAATGTAATTCATGCTTTCGACCTTTCTAGATATGGNCAAGGANCATGAATAGCTTAANAGATGNATCTTTCTTAAATACCGTCACCTGACTCGTAATCGTGGAATCTGATTTCCTCGAAAATCAGCTTTGTTGCATAAGTAAAGATCGCCCATATGATTGCCTGTTGTGTGTTTTGTATTTATCACGATATGTTGAATGTCTATTTCGTGGATTTACTCCTCAGTATTCACATTATCGTATTTGGTAGACGTATGCATCAACGCCGAATGATCGTCTTTACTCCACCCTGCTGCAATGAATCTGCCATTCGTTACAACTTATCCTAAGGAAAACTTTTTAGGATTTGTGACCATTTATGCCATACGTATATTTGATAGTACGCACCGGCAAGTACGTTCTCCGTAATGATTAGTTACCTCGGAGTAAATAAAGCGATCCCTGATGCCAAAAGGCCCCCCCTATTTCAGAAAAATTTGGTGCGCCGGGTAAGTCAAGTGGAGAGCCCATAATTGGAATAGGTGGGATAAAGTCGAAGCAAGAACCTGACTCATACAAGTAAATTGTGTCAGAAGTGAGCATACCAGAATTAATATTGCTGCTTGTAGGACCTTGACCACAGTATTCCTGTGGATTAATGTTCATCACATAGCGTGAGTTATCAATATCCAACCAACTGGCATTCACAAATGCAGGATTGGGTGAGTATTCGTCGCTATGTTCTTCTCTCCATATGTGTGGCTCTCCGATAAATTGATTCGCAAAATAAGGTTCATATCTTCCATCGGCAATGAAATACTTCAATATCCAGATTTTTTTAGTTCCTCCATCATCAATCAAATTAATGGTGATCGTTTCATGTGGAGTATTGGTGTGCCCTGCAGGATTAGACGTCGCAAACCCTGCATTTTGGAGCGAAGCATTATTTGGAATAGATAAATCGCTCAAAGGCCTAAGAGGCGACCAAGTCAAAGTGCTGAGGCGCAGTTCATGATAACCCGTAGGTAAGAGTACGAAAGCAATATCGAGTTCTTCTATATCCCAAGCAGCTTTGATTGGTCCTTGAGGTGTATGCACACCACCACTGACATCCAAACCATATGCTTCCCAATGATTCTGCAAAGGAGGGAGTACCCAAATGGAACAAGCGCCCTCGTCGATGAGTAAGTCACAGTCTTGGTCAATTTGATCACAGATTTCTCGAGCTCGTGGATAAACTTGAGGGTTGTTGTCATCACAGTCAACAGTAAAGTCTACACCATCGTTATCTAAGTCTTCAGGTACACAGCTTAAACCTTGTGCCAAGTATCTTGGATTACATACACAGCTGGCTTGGTTACCTTGGAGTACGCAGCTACCATTGCCACAATCTATGTTTAAACAGGGGTCGCCTGGTGGAGTAACTATATTCATATCAATGAGATCTTGATCAATTGGCTCAACAATTCTTTGATCCTCTACCAAGCCCTCATCGATTTCTAAATCACCAAGTTTTTCTACTTCTAAATCACCAAATACTTCTTCACCGTCATCATCTATCATATAATCAATGAGCTCAGTCGACATATTCATATTTAGGTCGGTTTGAACTGGAGAGACACATGCTGTAACAAAAAGACTCAACAAGATGCATAGTCGCTTTACAGAGTAATTACTGTTCATCTTTACCTGTCCTCACCTGTCTTACTACATAATTCGACAGACTATCATTTTATCAATTTGGATCCACCAAGATTTTTGTATCTTAATTCTGAGTTTTCTCTTCATTTGCACTTTAATTTATACAGCTTTTTATCATGGGCGAAGTGATGCGATGATTTCTAACGGAGATCCTTGTGGATGTAAATTACGGGATCAGTTGGGAACTATGATGGATATGCCAAGTCTCATCAATATCTAGAGAGACAAATATATGTGCTGGGAAGAGAGTCACTGTGAATCTAACTCTTCCAAGCATATGATCCACAGTAAGGACAAACAGAGTGCTTTGGTTGAGCACTACCGTATCAAGGGAGGAGACCATGGAGGGCCAGAATATATCAACGGCAAGTCAACGCACAACATGGTGTGATCTTTCCTGAGTCGCTTCTCACTCAAGATAATATGGTGAGCTTTCCAAGCTCTGTTGGGCGCTGTGGCATAAGTCCGAATGGTGTAGGAGGAAGCCTGAGTTACAAAATAGATGACTGCACTGTAGCACATCAACGGAATGACTATCTACAGTACCGAAAATCTGGTTTTGTTGCATAAGTAGATGTTAATTTGACTTCCTTGATTCATATGATCATGTCAACTTCATAAACATGAGTTTAGTCATATGCTTTTCAGCTTTAATCGAATCTACTTGTTCAAGGAGCTGGATTAAGTAGGCTACGATTTCTCAGTTCGTTTTCCAATATTTACTCGGGCAGTTTACTACGATTAATCCATGACTCACTCCTATGTTTCATTGCCCGCATCCACAAGGTTTTCTTTTGCCTATCTCTTGTTTGCTCTTTTATGATTTGGTCAAGACAGGATTGGATCGGCATGATAATGACTGGAGTAATAGAGGGTTGTCCAGACCTAGGTGTGATCTTCTTCATTGATATTTATGGTGAGTATGGTAGTCATTTAGGCTGCGCCATCTTATTGGCGGCCATAATGGCAATCGCCTTGAGTATTTATTTGTTTAAAGCACCATATTTGAGCAAGTAAAGCTATCTAGGAAAAGAAAACTATGAGCTTAGATTTGTCTCCAATAACCTTATCTTAAACCTGCCATCAGCTTGACCTACGATCACAGCCCCAAAGTAGATGCGAACATACTTTATTGTAATCCCTAAGCTTGTTTATGAGGTCAGGCCTCTTAAATCTGTGTGGCTTAAATCACCTCTAAATACTGACTTTATTACAAAGTACGATCTAAATTGAGGTGTTCACTACTATATAATTCAAGGATACCCAAAAAGCCCAAAGTCAGTAAGGCATATGTAAGTGGAGTTTCTATGGTAAATCCCTCTGCATAATTATAACTACCTCGACCCACGGCCCAAGTTTCAATCAGCCAATCAGCAATGGCTGTCAAGCTTGCTAGGATAATTGCAAAGGCTTTTTGCCGATCTTCATTAAACTGTGAATAGCCCCAAAGACCAAATGGCAGAGTAAATATAATCATTCGGAAAGGAACCGCTGTAGTAAAAGAACCTAAATATATTAACAATGTCATAGCAGTTAGACTGACAAGAACTCGATCGAGTGAAATCGCAGTCTGTCTCGAATTTCGAATCAATAAATGAAAGGCACCTAACCAAATTCCACTAGAAATAAATAATAACGGTAGTTCGCCTGGTACGGTTCCAAATAAGAATAAACTTGACTCGTGATAAGTCCAGCCACCCGAATAGGTACCGATCAACTCAACCATCAGATCGATTGCTCCAACTAGAGCGCCTGCCTTAAAGATGTGTAAGAGATATACTCGGTTATGTCTAACTTGAGGTAGTAAACAAATTAAGACTGCTCCCAGAAAAGCAACAAGCGCAGGAGGCGTAAGTTCATTCATGATAAGACTCTACAATATACGAATTAGATCTGCCTAATAACGCAAATATAATAGGCAATGCTTACCTACATACTAGGATAGTGAATGACTTATAAGCAAGCTTAATCATTTACTAAATCAACACCTAAAATTGCTATATTTTCAATGAGGCAAAATGAAAAAGTCGAACTAAGTAAAAAGGATGATATGTGCTTCAGCTGCAGGTAATACAGAATACACTTCAAACTGAAATCTCGATTGATTTGTAGTTTAGAACACACTGAAGACATCAGATGTACCTCAGCCACAAGTAATAGAGAGTATGCTTTAAACTATATTTATTTCTGATTTGTTGTTGAGAACACGCAGTACATTTGACTAAAATGAGATTTATTAACTGTATTTTCCTACTGTTTATTTTTATCGACTCATGTGAGGGATATAAGACGAAAATTGATTCGTCAAACTTGATAGTCACTTATTATTGCTCGTCGAGAAATCGTTTAGTAAGTCATCGTATTATACGTATTTATAAGTGGCTGGGGCCATCGTGAATGATTTAACAGCAAGAGTTGGAAGAAAGGTCCTTTGCCTGCTTTTCATCTTCACAACTTGCTTCGTCAGTACCATCAGCACAATCGTCAAAACCATCACATGCTATTTCTTCATTGTAAACACCATTGCCATCAGCACATGCGATTTCTCCAAAGCATTCCACATTAAGTTCTGACGTAAAAACATCATCAACGGCAACACAATTTGATTCGCTGAAAAGAATGTCAAAGCAATCAAAGAATGAATCGTCACAGACTGGTTCTGCTGTACATAGAACGAATTCTTCAGCAAGGTCGGCTTGACAGGTTAAGAAACTTAAAAGCGCAGTGTATTGCTCATCATTTGTATTATTTAGTCTACATTCCGCTCTTTCAACAGGCACCGGCATATCATCCTCCCCTTCGCTACAGTAGTCATCACTTGGACATGCCTTACAAAAACGATTCTGTGCTTCACTAACCGCAGTAAAAAAACTATTGACTAAGTCTGTCAATTCTTCTGCAGAAAGGCGATCACTTGCTGCTGATTCACCCACAGTCATTTCATCAATAGTATCCTCATCAGAATTATTGTCATTCGTACATGCGGAACTGAAAAAAAAGCTAGGGCCAGAATCCCAATTAATTGATGAGTCATTTTGCTCATAGTTTGAACTCCTATGGTAAAAGTGTTAATTTTAAAAATATGATATTGGGTATTAAAGTATCATATTAAAAATGGCGCTATCCTATATCATCACATTCGTTGAAACCTAGTTTTTTAAAACACTAACGTTCACAATATCTTAAGAATTCATCGGCTTAGGTATCTCATAATAACTCATGTCAAAAATTTAGTTAGGTTAATCATATAGGGGATTACCATATGTTTATTTATGGGGATAGCTTAATTGAAATATAATATATCATGACGACTTGTCAGTAAGTTTTATTATTATAAACCAAATGGGGGTCTTATGATTAATTAGAGATCTCTCAGATGACTGCAGATTATGTAATTTACATTTATTTCGATATTTATGGTGTCTACTCTGTTTTTGGAGCGTAGTCATAGATATATTACTTTATAATACCCGATAGACTTATGTATTAAATCTTATGAATAAGGGTATTCATTCGTATACGATGAATAATGACTTGTATGCTCGAATTTAGTAGGTTAGTTGTTGACTGCTATGTTGTTAATGTAAGACAGTTTCCTTACCCCAGTTTACACATTAACAATGGTAGTTCATGATTTGAGCTAACATCTATTCATTCATCACTGCTATTTATTGAAAGATTATTAATCTATGAGTAACAAAAAACTCTTAATACTTGGGGCAACCGGGAGTTGTGGTCGCCATTTTGTAAATCATGCTCTCAATGCAGGTTATGCAGTACGTTGTTTAGTGAGAGATCCGTCTCGTGTCACACTTGATCGATTTACTTGGGCTAATCATGAACAGGTTGAGCTTATTGCCGCTCAATCTGATGATCGTCATATCATTACTGAGGCTTGTCAAGATGTCTCGGCTGTCATTTGCATGATTGGACCGCTTCCAGGAGCAAATGCTAGTCCACTAGGATCTGCAGTACGTAATATTGCCGAGGGAATGAGAAAGTTTAGGGTGAATAGATTCATCGTACAAGCGGGTGGCTTCACTAAGATCGTAGGCAGGCCCTCTTTGGCTGAGAAGCTTATGAGAAAAGTATTTATTTGGTTTACCAATGAGGCTGCGATGATCGAGGGTAATGATGAGATGGCTGAATTTCTTGTTAAAGAATGCAGTGACCTCCAATGGACGATTACTAGACCCGGTATGCTTGATGAACGTGAGGAATCAGGTATTATCGAAGCGGATCATGACTATGGGCCTGGAATGCCGGGTGGTAAAGTCGGTAAAATCGATCTTACTCGTTGGTATATCGATCTTCTCGATGATGAACGCTCATATCAACAAGCGCCTGCGCCTCGTTATCAGAAGTCATAATGTATCTTTCACTTCGTTATTTTTAGTGGTCGTTATTTACCTTATTAAGCTTTGCTTAGCGACAAGGTAACGGCCTTTGTTTTTTTGGTAATGGGAAGTGTCACATCATAATTATAAACAGCACTGAATGATGAACTATAGTGCTTTAACCGTCGATTAAAGCGCAGGTAAAGTCTGTCTGAGATAATCGAGAATTAAAACAAAGCAACGTTTTCTTTATGGGTAGGCTCTTTGCTTTCATACTGTGTTTTTGTTGATATATTTTGCAACACACTTATTTCACTTATCCCATAATCTAAAGATATAAGAATCATTGGGAAAAGTGGATGTAAGTGATACTCCATAACCTTCCTAAACTCTTGTTGCATTACTTTATCTACTAATGACTAACCTATGATGATCAATACAAGTATACAAAGCATTCATTTTATTGCACATTAATTAATGAATGCATATGTAATATATATTAATTATATTGTCTATATTTCTACAAACTCAGTACTTATTGAGGATTCCCCATGAAAAGTTGGTCTTTTATTTCAATTCCATTGCTCTCCATACTGCTTTTTAGCTGTGATGATACCCAAGATTCAACCGTAAAGGTGATGATGACTATGCCAGATAAAAGTGTAGCAATGCTTCCTATGGTTGAAGATATGGAGTTACCTATGGAGATGGCTGATCAAATGATGATCCCAATAGCTACCCCGTCCGCAGCCTATCAAATAGTCCCTTGTGTTGACTATGTAGAGGAGGAAGTGGAAGATTTGGAATGTGCACTATTAACGATGCCTCAGAATCGACTTAATGCTACAGATTTAGACCTAGAGCTATTTATCGTAAGACCGCAACGCCCTCCCGAGGTAAATGCCTTACCTGTGATTGTTTTAGCAGGAGGCCCCGGATCATCTCATGCAAGTTTTGCCGCTCGAAAGGCATTACCGATTACCATGAGTCGACTCTTAAATCGGGAAGTCATTTACTATGAACAAAGAGGTATCCCACCATCAGTTCCCTCCACTCTTTGTCCAGGACTTGACACGGCTTTTAGTGAATCTGCTGCTTTTTCAGGCTGCCGATCTGAACTTGAAGCGATTGGGGTAGATGTTCATTCATTTAATACTCTCGAAAATGCCGCAGATATTGCACAAATTGCAGAGATCTTAGGCTATGAACAAATCGATTTAATTGCTGGGTCTTATGGTACCCGCTTAGCTGCTCAAGTTTTATCAAGACACCCGGAAACCATTCGAGCAGCAGTATTAGGTGGTGTAGATGTTCCAAATACTAACGATGCTTTCCCTGGAAGTCCTGTCTTTTTAAACACATTTGAAACAGCGATCACATTATTTGGTGAGTGGTGTGATGCTGACGACCTCTGTACCTTAATTAATCCTAATTTTGATTACCCAACCGTGATTAATCAAATTGAAAGCTTGATAGAACGAGATGGGGCAATTGAGATTTTTGGACAGCCGATTACCGAAGTTAATGAGCTAGCAGGTTTTGCATTTCAGATGATGTATATCGCCCAAATCCGAAATCTATTCTTCGGTATGCTCTATCATGTGGCAAATGAATCTTTGCCCAGTTATTTGATGCACATTGGAGAGGGGGATGCAGAAGCAGGTGCCAACTTTTTATATCAATTAATCACGAGTGCTCAGGAAGCGATCTTTGGAGGAAGCTCGGTCATGTCCTATGTAACAATGTGCTATGATGGAGATGAAGACTATTGCCAAGTGATTGGTGATCGTGTCGATGATTATCCAGCTCAAGAATTTACACAAATCGCTGGTTCCGATCACCCTGTTCTCTTTTTATCGGGAGAACTAGATCCCTCCACACCGATTGTAAATATGGACCTCATTACTCCCCTGTTTCCCAATCACGTACACTCGACTTTTGCTTGTTTAGGTCATGATCTATCACGTATTTCAAACTTAGGTAATGGACAGTGTGTTATCGATCAAGTGCGTACATTCCTTGATAACCCAAGCGCAGAACTCCCCAACTGTGCACCAAGCCTTTGCCAAGAACTTCCTCTTGCGCCCACTATGTCTGAGCTAAGTCTACTACTAGGAGACTATGTGGAAGATTTTGATTGAGATGATAAATAGAAAGTGGCCTTGAT
>NYTD01000024.1 GCA_002683315.1 Deltaproteobacteria bacterium
GGGAATAGAAGGAACCGTTAAAATAGTCATTGATATCGATGAAAATGGAAATGTGGCTGCGGCAAGACTCAAAAAATCATTACATCCAGATGCTGACAAAGCCTGTCTTGATTCTTGGAAACAAGCGCGTTTTCGGCCTGCTCAACAAGATGGCGAACCCATCGGTGTTCGCAACTTCCCTCGTAGATGTCGCTTTAAGTCGATGGATTAAATAAAAATCAAGCTACATATAGGCTGAACATATCTTACCAAAAGGAAAAACATTGATATCTTATGGACATACATCATGAATATTTTTTTGCTGCTCTCATGCACACAAGACGAACTCAGTCAAAACTGGCAGCTTGACAGAACACGTATTCTTGGCGCGCAGGCTGAACCTCCAGAGGCGAAACCCGGTGACATCGTTCAATTCCGTTCTCTTGTATTCAGTCCTGATTCGATTGAAAGTGTAGTTTGGTTTGCCTGTCTACCTGATGGTGCAACGTCATTTGGTTGCACCATCGACCCATCACTCCTAGAAGGACTTCAAGAGGGTGACTCTCCTGATATTACCGCCCTTATTGATGCAGGATTTGCTGGTGCTGAACCAGCGTTCTCTCCTACATGGACTGTTCCCGAAGATGCTCTTAATGGTTTATCAGATGCGCAAAAAAATGATGGACTAAGCGCCTTTGTTACCGTGAGTGCAATTCCAGCAGATGCCACCGAAGAATCCGATTTCGAAGTAGCATACAAGAGATTTCCCATCAGTACATCCGATACGCCCAACCACAATCCAATCATCGATCAAATCTCCATCAATGACATTCCCTACTCTTCTCAAGAAGTCTTTATCGCGACAGCTGGTGAAACCTATACTCTAAATCCAATCTTTGATGAAATCCATGTTGAGACGTATTCCTTTCTGAATCGTGAAGGAGATTTAGAAGACAGAATAGAAGAACCATATTTTAGCTGGTTTACAGAGGGAGGAGCATTTGATCAGCCCATTTCCTTGTATCCCAGTAGCTCTGTCGAATGGACTGCTCCTCCCAATCCATATTCTGGACGCATCATAACCATAATGCGAGATCGGAGAGGAGGAATGGCGTGGTCTTGGATACAAGTGGAGGTGCAATTATGATCATTTTTCTCCTTTCACTCTTATACGCACAAGAGCCCACTTCTGTAGACACTGAAACAGAACAAGAAACAGATGCAGCAGAGGAACTAGACGCTGACCAAGAAGAGCCTCTTCCTCTCGTCAAAAATCCAGAATTACTGGAATATGTACAGGCTCCTTATCCGCCCCAAGCACAAGAAGAAAAACGAGAGGGGACTGTTCTTCTCCTCATTGAAATAGATGAAGCTGGAGACGTATCCTATGTTGAAGTGCTAGAATCAGCGGGACAAGATCTTGATCAGGCGGCTGTCGAGGCTACATGGAATTTTGTTTTCTCGCCAGCAGAAGATGCAAATGGACCTACTCCCGTTCAGATTGAGTTTGCGTATGGGTTCGTTCTGGACACAAAAACAAAAGAAGGTGCGGTTGAAGATGAAAAAGCAAAAGAAGAAATAGAACAAGTACCGCTACCCGTCAATTTGGCTGGTCTGTTGCTGGAAATGGGTACACGAAAACCACTTGTAGATTTTCCTGTGATCGTTGAGCTATCTGATGGCACAACATTGGAAACCGAAACAAATGAAGAAGGTGCATATGCGTTTCGCGGCGTTCCTGTTGGACAAGTAACACTAAAGAGTCAATATCCTGAATATGTCCCCACACAAAAATTAGTCGAGATCATTGAAAATGAGCGAACAGATGTTCGATTATGGCTAAAAAATCGTAACTATCGAGAAGATGAACTCGTTGGCTTATATAGAAAACCAAGTGCTGATATATCAAGACGGACATTATCAGTTGAAGAGATTCGCCGTGTACCCGGAACTTTTGGGGATGCGGTCCGTGTCATTCAAACCCTTCCTGGTGCTGCTCGTTCTCCTTTGGGTTCAGGCCTACTCGTTATTCGTGGTAGTAATCCAGAGGACTCTGCTGTTTATGTGGATGGTATTCGAATCCCAATCATCTATCACCTGGGAGGATATGTCTCTGTGATCAACTCTGATCTTATTCAAGGGGTTGATTATCTTCCTGGCTCCTACAGCGTTCGCTACGGAAGGAGTCTTGGAGGGGTTGTCGATGTAAAAACCAAAACCGATATTCCCGAACAAAATCGATTTAGCTGGAATACAGATATTTTGGATACCGGTGTTTCCTTCACGGGAAAAGTCGGTGATTATGGTGTTGCCTTGGCTGCGCGAAGATCGTACGTAGATTTGTTTATTCCATATTTCACTCAGGACACTGGATTTACAATCAAGCCAAGATGGTACGACTATCAAGCCAAACTTTGGAAGAAAACAAAAGATGGAACATTCTCCGCATTCATTTTCGGTTTTGAAGATGTTCTCAATGCATCAACTCCTGGAGATGTTGCGCAAGGATCAGATCCTGATGCACAAGGAGATCTTGGTTCGATCTACCGTTCGCATCGCGCATATTTGATGTGGACCAAGAATATATCAAAGAATTGGTCTGTTCTCTTTCAGCCATCTATTGGTTTAGATGATGTCATATTCGATGCCGGTGGTGGATTTAAAGTAGACCAAAGACAACCCATAGTAGAAATCCGAGCAGAATCCACATGGAAATTGCACGATTCCTTTACTCTGACAGCTGGTGCGGATTACATCATTGGAGAATACGATTTTACTGTCGATCTCCCCTTCAGTTTTGATTACGCAGCCAACTATGATCCTTTGGCTGAAAGGGAACCACTACAGCTTAAAGGAAATGGTCTGGGCACAGGACCAGATATGTACATCAACGCAGAAGTTCGTCCTCTATCCGATCGAAACCGATGGATTCTATATCCTGGAGTTCGCGTAACCTTTGCTGATTTGGTGGACTACAATCAAGATCAACCTTTGGTACGCACATATGATATCGATCCTCGATTGAATACTCGTTTTTCAATCTCTTCCAACAGTATGCTCAAGGGTGGCATCGGCGTATATACCCAACCTCCGCAACCTTTTGAAATGTGGCGAAGAGAAGGAACGACTGAACTCGCTTTTGAGAGAGCATACTCGGCAGAAATCGGATGGGAACATCAGTTTAGCGACGCACTTCGAACCGATATTTCCTTCTTTGGAAAAAGCCTTACCAATCTCATCGTTGATAATCCAGAGGCACAAACGTCCTCTGATCTCTTTTTTATCAATGAGGGGATCGGACGAGTCTACGGTATGGAATTGATCATTAGGAAAGAACCTGTCGATCAATGGTTCGGCTGGATCAGCTATACTTTATCTCGTTCAGAGAGAAATGATTATCCAACGCGCAACATCGAAGAGACTGCAGACAGTATTCCCGGATCTCCTTCTTCTGGGTCTTGGTATCTTTACGATATCGATCAAACTCATATTTTGGTCGCTGTCGCAGGATACTCATTTCCAGATGACTTTGGAATCTCTGGAAAGATACAATACGTGACCGGGAATCCCTATACTCCCTATGAACAAGGAATATACGATATCGATCAGGATTTCTATTTTTCGTTCCCTACGGGGGAGTACAACTCCCAAAGACTTCCTGAATTTATTTCGATCGACATACGTGCTGACAAATTATTTACATTTGAACAGTGGCAACTTGAAACATATATTGATTTACTAAATGTCATTCGAGGAACAAACCCCGAATTTACTATATATAACTATGATTACACGCAACAATCATACATTTCAGGGCTTCCATTTATTCCCTCTTTTGGGTTTGAAGCTGAAGTATTCTTTTGATATTTATGAAAGATATTACTCTCGTCAACGAAATGTTACTTGCTGTTGTATGATTACTCTCATAAAATCAAGTTGGTTCTATTTGTCATCACAACTCTTATCATCTTGCATGATATACAAAGATGAAATACAAAGAAGTGTCCTTATGGAGAAAATTTATGCGTACCCCTCTTGCTCTTACCGCTCTAGGCTGTTCCCTTTTCAGCATATCTAGCACTGCATATGCAGAAACTGAGCCAGCAAAACAAGCTCTTATCGAAAATCAAAGAACGTATACCATCCCTCGAAAAGCGGTACAAAACCGTTTTTTCCTGAAAGAAGAAAGGTTCGAATTCTCACCGATCCTTGGTTTTGTTCCCAATGATCCGATGGTAAATCGAATTACTGGCGGGATTCTTGTTGCATATCACTTCGATGAGTCCTTAGCTGCTGAAGGTGCGTTCATCTACTCTCCCGATCTCGGTGAAGCCGATGTAAAAGGTTTGACCAGAACACTTGTACAAATTGCTGAAGAGGGCTCAAACGACAATGAATTCCAGCAGCCTCTTGATAAGATGGAACTTGGCGCAACTTTCGCGGTTCGTTGGTCTCCGGTATACGGAAAGATCTCTCTTATCGGTGAAGGTGTTGTCAACTTCGACGTATATGGCGTTGCCGGACTCGGAATGCTCTCTACCAACCTCTACTATGCACAATATGATAGCTCTCTTGGTGTGTCTTTGGGTATAGGCCAGCGTCAAATCCGTATTCCCGTCAATCTTGGGTTGGGTATTAACTTTTTCTTGAGTCAAAGAACGGCTCTAAAAATTGATGCCCGAAGCTATCTATATCAGGGACCTGTACCACAGTATGACCCCAACAACCCAATCAATGAAAACAGATTGTACAACACACTTGTAGCCTCTTTTGGTGCCAGTGTGTTCTTCCCAAAAATGAAACCCCGCATGAATTACTAACAGAGGATCCCCTTATGAAAAGCCTCATTTCACTATCATCTGCTATTCTTGGATTTTCTGCTCTTTTGGGTGGTTCTCAAGCGTATGCTGATGAAACAGATACCGTTGTTGAACCAGAAGTCTTACAGAGTCTAGACATTGTTGACAGCAAAAATAAGCAGATTGTAAAAACGTTACAACGAAAGAATTTCCTCAAGCTACAACGCTGGGAATTCTCTCCTCACGTTGCGTTTGTTGCCAATGATCCATTCCTAAATCGATATATTATCGGAACGGGTATCAGCTATCACATCACTGAAATTTTCTCTCTGGAGGGAATGCTTGATTTCTCGCCAGACCTTGGTGATACAGACTGGAAACCATTAACAACACAGCTTGTAACCCAAAACTCCGTTTCACCGGATATTTCGAAAATTCAAGCTTTTGGTAGTTTTTGCTTTGTATTCTCACCAATCTATGGAAAAACAGCGATTCTAAACCAAAAAATTGTAATCTTTGATATCTATGGAAAGTTTGGCATGGGTATGGCACAAACTGTCGATGACTTAGAGGCTTTGCAAGCCGAGGGAGACGAACGAGCTCTCTCCACACAAGTCCAAGTACACCCTACAGCAAACTTTGGTGGTGGACTCCGCATGGGCTTCACAAAGAACCTAGCGGCACGTATTGAAGGGCGCTCCATGATTTACATTGAAACTGTAAATGCAACAACTCTTGAGATGAAAAATAACTTTATCGTCCAAGCAAGCGCCAGCTTTTTCTTCCCAATCATAAACAAGTAACCTTCAGCAGAGTTTACCCAATGAAGCGATTTTTATCTATTTTGGCTCCCCTAGCTCTTTANGGNATGAGTTCCGACGCATATGCNGCNCTNTCATGNAAAGAGATTGTAGAANTNCACAGCTACAACACCAANTCTGAAATCATCATCAAAATGATGGAAGGCAATCCCGTAGGATTCGGTGAAGGAGAAGTCACCTGTCTCAAAAGAAACAAAATGCCAACAGACATCATCGAAGCGGCTGAGAAGATTGCATCACAAAATGCTGGTCCTTCTCAAGACACAATGATGGAGGCGGCTTCTGAACTGGAGTCTTTAGAGGATGAAAACGAAAGTTCTCGTATGTTTGAAGAAGAAGAACGCCCAGAAAAGATTATGGTTGCTCGAAACAATCTCAAATCGAACAAACCTGCGAATGCATCTTACATGTTTTATGACTTGTTAAAGAATGATACATATCCACAATATAAAACAGAGCTCAATTTCTACATGGCCAAAAGCCTAGAAAAACTCAAACTATATCAATCTGCTCATGACTACTATACAAAAGTAATTAAGTCTGGACCGAAGAGCCAATATTTCAACCTTGCTCTTCCACGTCTCGTGCGTCTTTCTCAAATCACAGGGGATGAAGCAATTCTGAAACGTGTGGCAGAAGTCCTTCCTCCACAAAACTTTCCACGCAAAGCAAAGAATCACTTATACTACCTTTTGGGTGTAAAAAAGTTTGATGATAAAAAGATCAATGAAGCACGTATGAGCTTTAATAAGGTCACATCTCGATCTCTTCTGGCATTAAAAGCAGAATTTTATCTTGGTGTTATTGCTGTAAAAACCAACAATGCAAAATCTTTCTCTGAAGCCTCACGAGCATTTCGCTCTGTATACGAGGAAAGAGTGGAGCCACAAGATGAAAGAGAAGAGTTACAGATCAATAAAATTCGACAACTTGCTCTTCTCAACAATGCATCCATCTACTATACACTTAAGAAGTTTTCCGACGCTTCAAAATTATATCAAGGTGTAGATCGAGAAAGTGCGTACTGGCCTGAATCTCTCTTCCGAGATGCTTGGGCAAACTTCATGATGAACAATCTTGACATCACACTTGGAAAGATTCTTACAGTTGAGTCTCCTTACTTCAAGGACAATCAATTTATTCCTGAAACAGAAATTCTCAAAGCACTAACGTATCTCCGCTTTTGTGACTTCAATCGTGTAGAAGACATTGTAACAACATTCCGTTCTACTTATGAGCCTGTTCATCAAGAGATAAAAGCAATATTAGAAGAATATCAATCAAAAGAAGCACGTGCTTCTGCTGATAGACTTTGGGACTTTTATTTTGATGGAGAAGATCCAAGGGACACCAAAATCCCCAAGGCACTTTTCAATCGAGTGTTAAACAATCAAGATCTTTCCAATGCTGCATACAACATTAAGCTAATGCGAGAAGAGTATGAAAGAGTCAATCTTCAGAAGCCGCAATGGAAAGATGCAGTCGGAAACGATCTTCAAAAAAATATCGAAGACAGTATTCTAAAGAATAAAAAGCTTGCCGGTGTATTGCTTCTTAAAGCACTCAAACAGCAAGATGATATGATTCTTAATCTTCTCAACCAAACAGAATTCATCGAAATCGACGTAAAAGACAAAAAAGGCCAAAAGCTGATTGAGCTTGCAAACAACGTAAACTCTATCAACTTCAACCAAAAATTTAATGTTGACTTTGCGACCTCTGCAGATGTTATTTACTGGCCGTTCAACAAAGAATTTTGGTCGGACGAACTCGGTTATTATAGCATTCTCCCAGACAACGCTTGTTCAGCCCAATAGGAGTACACCAATATGATTCGCCATATTATGCCCATTACATTGGCTCTCATTGCTTTTTCTCAAAATCCAGCCTTTGCACAAGGCGAAGGAAGACGAGCAATCAAAGCAAAAGATCTTCAAAAAGAAGATCTTTCAGCCGCACTGAAAGAGGCAGCCCATCAAAACAGATTGGATCTCATCAAAAAGTATGAAGAAGTCCTCTCAAAAGACTCCATTCAAGGAGATCAACGAGCCAGTCTGCTTTTTCGTGTTGCAGAGCAATATTTTGCAGAAGGAAGCTATTTCTTTTTCAAGGAAATGGAGGCATTCCAAGTAGAGTACGACAAATGCTTTAACACCAAAGGCTGTAACATCGACAAGATGAAGCCCGACCATAAAAAGAGTCAAAAGTGGCAAAAGCAAGCGATCAGCAACTATAAAAAAGTTCTCAGTAATTTTCCCAATTACAGTCGCGCTGATGAGGTTCTCTTTTACTTGGGTACTGCACTTCAAGAAGTCAAAAAACCCAAGAAAGCGCTCAAGCAATTTGAACGTTTGACAAAAGAATATCCCAGAAGTACCTATCTTCCCGATGCATACGTAAATATTGGAGAGTACTACTTCGATAATAATAGTGCGATGAAAGCACTTGCTGCATATAAAAAAGCAACAGAGTTTCAAACAGCCAAGACGTATGGCTATGCAATGTATAAGCTTGCTTGGTGTTTCTACAACGTCCAAAATTATAATCAGGCGATTGAGACGATGAAGCGTGTTGTTTCACACTCTCAAGCACAAAGTCAGGCTGGCGCAGGAAAAAATAACCTGATGCTTCAAGAAGATGCGCTCAAAGATATGGTTCGCTTTTATGCCGATGCGGACGATATGGATGGTGCATACGCATACTTCACTCAGCTCGGCCGAAAAGAACTTATTCTTTTAATGCTCAAGCGTTTGGGACAAACCTACTTTGAACAAGGAAAGTTTGAGCAATCTGTGAATGCATACCGAAGACTGATCAATGAAGAAGAAATGGCTCCAAAGGCTCCAGACTATCAGTTCCAAATCATCAAGTCCTATGAAAAGATGGACCGAAAGGAAGATACTCTCAAAGAAATCCTTAAACTTCGTAGCACATATGGAAAAGATTCTGCATGGGCTCGAACAAATGCATCCAAAGTCGATGACATAAAGAGAGCAAAGCGCCATCTGGAAGAAGGCCTTCGTACAGCTGCCAATGCATATCACACAGAAGCAAGAAAGCTCGGTGGTAATTCCCAGGCCATTTATGTGAGCAAGCAAGCGGAAAAAGCTTATCGTCTATATATCGAAGACTTCCCTGGTGAACGATATAGCTATGACATCCGCTATAACTTTGGGGAACTTCTCTTTGACCTTGGTGACTTCTACAAGAAAAACAAAAAAGAAGATACAGAAGGCACACTACAAGAAAAATACTATGTTGATGCATTCAACCAGTATTCCAATGTAATTGAGCAAGATCCCAAAGGGAAATACGCTGAAAAATGTGCAAATGCCAACATCTATCTCGCCTCCAACATGATGGATCGCGAAGAGAAAAAAGGATTGATCAAGAAGCGTAAAAATGACAAAGACTTGTCTGTTATTGAGCTCGCTCCTTGGGAAACAAAGTACCTCACAGCGATGGAAAACTTTGCCGAAGTATATCCAAAATCTAAAGATACGATAGACTATCTATACGAATCTGGAAACTTATATTTCGATAAAAACCGACTCGATGAGGCAGCAAAGAAGTTTCGTCAGGTAATTGACATCAAGCCTACTTCCAAACAGGCTGCCAATGCAGCTGGTGGGATCACCGATGCGTTAGCATTCCGTGCCGATGCTCGATTCAAAACCGAAGAATACGACAAAGCACTGAAAGATTATGTTGCTCTACGCGATGCAGCAAAAGACTTTTATGACCAAAAAGGTTTGGGAACTAAGAAATTCAAAAAGAAAATCTATGGTTACTATGAGAAGTCATCTGCAAAGGTGGTCGAAACCGTCTTTAATGGCTCTAAAAAAGATGAAGCAGCAAAAGCTGTAGCCGCCGATGGTTATCGTACCTTTGTCACCGACTTCCCAAAATCAGAGCTCGCACCAGCCGCTTTGAACACCTCAGCGATTTACTTCTTTGAAAGTAACAATGTTGCCAAGTCTATGGAAGCACGTCAGCTTATGGTAAACCAGTATCCAGATAGCAAGTACTATCTAGAGCATATGGCAAAAGTTGGTTTCAACTTCGAGTCCATCGCAGACTTCGCACAAGCATCTGATTGGTATGAACGCTTATTCAAAGAAGCGCCAGACTACAAGGATACCAAGAATGCATTGTATCGTGCTGCCTTCTTTAGAAAAAGGATGGGACAATGGGAGCAGGCGATTCAAAATAAACGTGACTATATGAAGACCTACCCAGATGAGCCTTTGACGATTACACTTCCCATCGATATTGCAAACGTGTATCGTGAACACGGAAAGCTTGCAAAAGCGGCAAAAGAATTTGAAGCATACTATCAAAAGCCAAATAAAGAAGCTACAGATGAGAATTTGTTCTATGCCCGTCTCCAACATGCACAGATTTTAGGTAAGCAGCGCAAAACAACATATCAAAAGAAAGTTTGGAAATATACAATTGAAGCTTTTGATAGATACAAAGAAAAGATGGCAAAAGAAGAAAAACCTCTTTCTGCTCTGGTTACAACATACGTGGCAGAAGTCATGTACAATATGGCGCAAAAAGAGAACAATCAATATCTTGCTTTGAAGATTGATGGTCCGAAAGGAAGTGCCAGTCCAAGATATGTCCAACGTGTCCTCAATAAGCAGATCAAAACAAAGATTGAAAAGCTCAAAGGAGTTCGTGAAACATACGAGAAGATTGTTTTGGTAAAAGGTGGAAAATGGTCTCTAGAAGCTTTAGTTGAAATTGGTAAAGCATATGACAACTATTCAGAAACCATCGTAAACTCATATGTCCCAACATTTCTAGATGAAGAGATCTACAAAATGAAACTTGAAGACCAAGCCTTCAGTTATCGCCAAAAAGGAATTGCATTCTACGAAAAAGCTGTAGAAGTCGCATTCCAAAACAGCCTGTATACAAAAGCAACAGAATATGCAATGAAGCGACTTGGAGAGTTCGATCCTGAACGCTACTCCAAGCAAGAAGAAGATATTCTCTCCCCTAATTACTTATCGAAAAGCACACGTTCACGTGCCTTGATTCAAACCATTGAATAAGGAACATATCATCATGCGATTTAGTTTATTTTCCTTTATGTTATCGACAACCTTCCTTATGGGTTGTCCCAAAAAAGACGTTCCACCTCCAACAGATGGTCCAAATCCCCGTTATGAATTTGTTGTAGGCGTTCGACTATTGGAAGCTCCAGACAAAAAGACCGGTTTCTATGATTATGAAACTGCATTAAATCATTTTGTTACAGCGACCCAACTTGACCCTAATTTTGTTGAAGCCTATAAAAATGCTGGATGGGTTTGTGAGCAAATGGGAGATCTCTCTGGTGCCACAGGTCACTATCAACAAGCCTTTAATATCAATGGAAGCAAAGAGAATATTTTTGCATTCACTGACTTGTTGCGTGCAAATGGAAATAGTGCAGAAGCAGTCGAACATCTTCAAAAATATTTTGATGCAAATCCAAAAGAGAAAGATGTTCAATATGCACTTGTGGAGGCCAAAACAGAAGCAGGACTTTTTGAGGAAGCCAATAAAGATGTAGAGCAAATCTTACTCTATGCTCCAAAAGATGTTCGAGCATATCAACTTCTTTCTCGTAACTATCACGCACAGAAAAACTATAAAATGAGCTTATTATGTGCAGATAAGGCAAATGAAATAGCAGAAGGAGATCCCGGCATTTTAAATAATATGGGCGTAACCTATCTTGAGATGGAAAATGAGCCTGCAGCTATTGATTCATTTTTATCTGCACTGGAGAAGAACCCAGAGCATCTGGAAGCGAACCTCAATCTTGGTTTTGTTTCTTTGGCCTCAGGAAACTACGGACTTGCAAAGGAAAAATTTGAATCCGCATTGAAGAAAAGTCCTGAAGACATTGATGTAAAAGTCGGACTGGCTGTTGCATTGCGTGGTCTTGGAGAGGAAAAGGAAGCAGAGAAGATATACAAAAAACTCCTCAAAGAAAAACCCAATGCACAGATTATTTATTTCAATGCAGCAACACTGTATGAGAAGTACTTCAAAAAGTATAAAGATGCAAAAAATATCTTACAAGATTACCGAACCAGAAATCCAAATGACTTATCCGTTGAAGAACGAATCGCTCGTGTTGAAAAGTCCGAGGCAGATGCTTTAGAACGCAAAAGACTAGAAGAACAGCGAAAGAAAGAAGAAGCGGAGCGTAAAAAACGTCAAAAAGAAGAATTTGCTGAGCTTAAAAACGAGTACGATATCGCTGACAAAGACTATCAAGCACTAACCAGTTGTGCAGAAGCTGAAGAAAAGCTGATGGAAATCCAAATGTATCTTGAGCAGGTAAAAGAACTAATCGATACCAACGATTTTGAAACTGCTGGAGATGCGATGCCATTTGTTCGAGAAGCACAAGCCGGGCTAAATGAACTCAAAGAGCCATGTGGTATTGGTGGTGGAGAACAGGTTGAGGAAATCCGCGAAGAGGATATGATAGAAGAATCTCCACAAGAAGAATCTCCGCAAGAAGAAGTACCGCAAGAAGAAGCACCGCAAGAAACTTCAGAGTAATCGTCAAAAATAAATCAATTGATTGTTATTTTCTTGTCAGAACTCTATATATCGAAATAAAACATCATATACTTGAAAATATGTTTGATGAGTATGTTTCCGTTCATCAAAATATGTGCAAGGAGAAATTATGAGCCAAAATCAAAATCTTATTCTTATCTTTGATGTATATGTCAACGATACTTTTAAGGAGCAAAAAGAGTTTAAGCAAGAATCTGTAATCATCGGTAGCGGGAATTCAGCCACTTTATGTATCACAGATGCTGGTCTCCATAATCTTCATGCTGTTTGCAATATAAATGAGTCAAAAGTCACCATCAACCATGTCGGTGGTACAGGTATAAGTGTCAATGGAGAACTTATCAAAAGTAGTGTAGCACTGAACACTGGAGATGAAATAGGACTTGGCCAAGTTCGACTTAAGCTCAAAATTATTGATTTAGGTTTTGATGGAGAAGAAAAAACAGATTTGGAGAACATTCCAAATAATGTTTTTGCACAATCGGAGGAAAAAACAGATCCTTCGATGTATACTTCTCCCTCCAATACAGAAAAGAAAATCGATGTCATGCCAACCAATGCAAAAGGGAGCAATATGCAAAATATTGAAGAAGCCTACAAAAAGAATCGTACCGAAGGCGGAGTAACCGAAGACTTTTTTGAAGGTCCAAAGCAAGACTATGAAGATGCAATCGCATTTGTTCTCGCTTCCGATTCTGTTGCTGGAAATGATCTACTTGAAGTAACCCAAATCTTTGGAAACGATGTCATCGATACACAAAGCTTTGCTCCTTCAAAAGAAGCAATTCAAACTGGTTCAGAGATTGGACATCGTCTTCGCTTTGCAGGACAGCCTGTCGCATGGGTTCCAAAAGTATTTACCTCACTAAACTTTTTGATGTATCCATTCACACAAGCAAAGGAAGAATGGAAAAGTGACTTTTTCTCCAAAGACTCCCACTCTTTATTCTCTTGGGACGGTTCTGCTGCAAATGCAAGTATTCCCAATGGATGGAATGCAAAGATTTATAATCAAGAAAGTCAAGATCTAGATACGGGGGCCGATGTCGAAGGCTCGTCAATCAAGATAAGCCAAGGACAAAAACTTGTTCTTCGTAATGGAGAAGAAGTCTATATTGCGCAACTCGTAAAAAAGACAAAAAGCGGCTATGTCGGGATCTTAACAGCTATCGATGGTGGATTCCTTGGAATTATAGCAACTATCCTTCTCTTTTCCGCACTTTCCTATCTCTTTTTCATGCAAGCAAAAGATCTTCCCCCACCCGAAGATGATATCGATGCTGTCGCAGAATTCTTTAGTGCGACACTTGAGCTTCCAGAAGAATCCGAAGAAGAAGATGCAAACGAAGATGCTGGAGAAGGTGCAAAAGCCAAAGAAGAAGAAGGAAAAGTAGGAAAAGAGGACTCCAAAATAGATCAAGCTCAAGGAGACAAAATAGAATCCAAAGACACCAAAGAGAAAGCTGTCGATAATTTCATGTCGGGTCTAGACTTTGGAGCAGATGCAGATTCTGGTGACAACATGGGTAACTCAGCTGCCATGGATGCCTTCAATGGTGGTCTCGGTGGCGTGATCGGAGCAAAAGGTATTCAAGCCGGATCCGGTGGTCTTGGAGCCGGTGGTGGCGGCCTTGGTGGAGGTGGATCTGCTGATGGATTGGGTGGTCTCGGTTCAAAAGGAATGGGTAGAGGTCGCTCTGGTCGAGGAATGGGTGGAGGCTCATTTGGAAAGAAACGTAAACGTGGTTCTTTGGGCCGCATCGGTGGTAATCCAACGATTCTCGGTGGCTTGGACAAGTCTCTCATTGATGCTGTCATCAAACGAAACATGTCGCAGATTCGCTACTGCTACCAGCGTCAACTTGCGAAAAACCCTAGTCTAAATGGTAAAATCAAGGTTAAGTTTGTTATTGCCAAAGACGGTTCTGTATCCAAAGCCAGCATCGATAGCTCTACTATGGGTGGAGCAGGAAAGCCTGTACAATCTTGTATTGTGGGTCGTTTCAAGAAATTTAAATTTCCAAAGCCCAATGGTGGTATTGTTATTGTAAAGTACCCCTTCATTTTCACCGGTGGATGATCACACCGCAAGGATAACGAAATTATGAATAAAAC
The DNA here is from genome assembly GCA_002683315.1 of Deltaproteobacteria bacterium. Taxonomy (GTDB): domain Bacteria; phylum Myxococcota_A; class UBA796; order UBA796; family UBA796. The sequence continues at coordinate 14,306 of NYTD01000024.1, forward strand.
ATTATTTGCACTCATATTGTCATCTCTTGTCTGCTCAGTTGGTACAGCCCAAGCACAAGATTTGGATCTTGATGGTGGTACAACCAAAAAGAAGAAAAAAGAATTCAAGGTCAAAATTGATCAAGAAGTAAAAGAGGTAACCAAAGGCCTTTATGCAAAATCTACTGTTGGTGGTGCTGCATATGTTCTAAGTTTGAGCAACTCCATCTATCCCGGTGTCGTACTTGGTATGGGTGTAGGAAAAGATTTTTATGATACCCAAAATTTCTCAGCTGCCTGGGAAGTCAATTTTCTACAAGGTGTACACAACGGCGCATATTATGAACAACAAGCCGATGCAGGTTGTTCACAATTAGGCAACTGCATTCAAGGAGACTTGCGAACCTTTTCACTCGTTGGGTCTGCAGAAGCTTCTTGGTATGTAGCAAAACGATTTGGGTTTGGTGTTCGTGGTGGTGCGGGAATCATGTTTGTTCCTCTTCTTATGGACCGAACATTCTATGATACAGAAGTCGTAGCACAAGAGTGGGGTGGAATAGCCTCTCAAGTTCATAGTGCACCACATCCAGTGGGTATGGGTGGTTTTACTTTTGAATACTATACAAAACTCGCCCACTTTTCTGTCGGTCTTGATGTTGATGCAAACTTTGTCGTCGGTCTTGGAAATCCAGGGGATCTTGGTATCAGTGGGAACGGGTATCTAAAATACACATTCTAAAAGCCCAATTTCGACTGTTTATTTATCAAGAGCACACGAGATGTGCTCTTTTTGCTTTTTTGTAACTTAGTCATCACACTACACCGGTGTAGATGTCGGCTATAATAGATTCATTATTATTTACTCATAGTTAGGAGTTCTCATGTTTCGAGTATTATTCGTGCTTCCTTTATTTGCGTGCACAGTCCAACCCATCAACCAAACCGAAAAAACACCTGAAGAAGAAAACAAATATCCTGATGGATTTCAGTTTGGAGACCTTGTCATTGATCCAGGACTAGTTGATTTTGGCAATGTAGAGCTTGATGCAACCAAAACTGAAGATCTCATTTTTATCAATACAGGCTCATCTACTGTTAGCGTTGTCAGTGCATCCATTGATGGAGATTCTGCATTTACATTAGAATCATCATTCCTAAATTTTGATTTGGAACCAGAAGCAGAAGAAATCGTAAGCGTTCGCTTTACTCCGATACAAGAAACATCATATGAAGCCAGCTTAAGTGTATTAATTTCAACAGAAAGTAGTGCTGGAGAAGTTTCTTTGACAGGACTGGGTGGCGATGCACAAGGAAGTGAGCCTTCTGGAGAACCTTCTGAAGAACCACAAGAAGGCGGTCTGGAATTGGATAAAACCAATCACAACTTTGGAGAGATTTCCTTAGACTCTACCGCGACTCTTGTTATCAATGTGAACAACCCTACAGAAGAGAACATCTCGATTACCGGTGTATCTTCAACAGACGCTGCTTTCGAACTCTCTCCATATAGCAATGTACAAGATGGTGAATCGATCTCTGCTGGAATCACTCGTACGATGACCATCAACTTCACTCCAACAGAAGAGATCATATATGAGGGAAGTATTGTACTTGAGACAGATTCTCCTGATTCTCCAGAGATCACCGTAGATCTCAGTGGTGAGGGAGTATACCAATGTACAATTTGTACTGCTCGACTTCTCGTCAATGGACAAACAACCAATCCCGCAGTGATCAACCAAGCGTTCGGTAGTGTTTCTCCTCTCTCCAATCCTTTGAGCACAGCCATTACCATTACCAACGGTGGTGATGAGCCCTTAGAAATCACAGGATTAAACATGATCAACGACTCTGGAGCTCCAGATGCTACAAACTGCGGAACAGATGGAAACTTTACCATCACCAATACAGTAAACACACCGATGACACTTGAACCATACAATACATCGAATAACACTGCGGCAGAAGAAGTACTCAATATTCAGTACTATTACGAAGGTTCATCCAACTTTTGTCTAGAAAACCAATTCTTCAATCCAAGCAAACTCGTGATTGAAAGCAATGATCCAAACAACCCAACGTTCGAGATTTTCTTTGAAGCCAATGTTCTTGGATTTGGTCTTGGAGGATAAATCACTCCTTAGCACGATAAAGTTTTATAAATAATCATTGATATTTTGCTCAACTGCGTTAATAGCGTTGAGCATTTTTCATAACGTACGAAGGCGGAATTCACCGTCGTCCAATGCGGAGGTAAGCAATGGCAAATGAAAAAACTGGCCTATTGGCCATTAAAGTGGGCATGACCCAAATTTTTAATGATGACAACAAAGTAGTTCCCGTAACTGTTTTGGATCTTAGTGGAAACACTGTTGTTCGTGTCAAAACACAAGATAGTGCTGACGGCTATAATGCAGTCCAAATCGGTCTTGGAGAACAAAAAGAAGAGAGACTTAGCAAACCACAAACGGGTCACTTCAAAAAAGCTGGCGTATCTGCAAAGCGTTATCTTCGTGAAGTTCGCGTATCTAACGCAGACTTGTCGAAGTACGAAGCAGGAAGCGAGCTAGCTGCTGCAGATTTCTTCAGTGCAGGTCAAAAAATTGACGTAACGGGTACATCCAAAGGACGTGGATTTGCAGGTGTTATGAAGCGCTACAACTTTGCCGGTTTCATTACATCACACGGTACACACGAATTTTTCCGTCATGGTGGTTCCATTGGTACTCGTCTCACTCCTGGACACGTCCTTAAAGGTAAGAAAATGCCGGGACATATGGGTGCTGAACGCGTCACTATTCAGAGCCTAACAGTTGTAGAAGTAGATACTGAAAGAAATCTTCTTTATGTAAAAGGTGGAGTTCCTGGAGCAAACGGCGGTCTTCTTCTTGTGCGTGATGCTGTAAAATAATCACACAATAGATGTAAAAAACAAAGAGCCACAAATGTGGCTCTTTTTATTTAACGATCGATGTACTACGTTCGATAGTTTGGGCTCTCCTTTGTAATAATTACATCATGCACATGACTTTCTTTTAGACCCGCAGAGGTAATACGAACGAATCGTGCCTCTTCTTTCATAGTCGGAATATCTCGACAACCAGTGTATCCCATTGATGCTCGTAAACCTCCCATAAGCTGATAGATATTATCATCGAGTGAACCGCGATAAGGTACACGACCAACGATCCCTTCCGGAACAAGTTTTGGTGTTTTACTTTGGAAGTATCGATCTCTTGATCCCGCTTGCATAGCCTCAACTGATCCCATACCTCGATAGGACTTATAGGTCCTCCCTTGATAGATCACCATTTCTCCTGGCGCTTCATCTGTTCCTGCAAACAAAGAACCAATCATGACGCAATCCGCTCCTGCCGCAATTGCTTTGGCTACATCACCACTATATTTAATGCCTCCATCCGCGATAATAGCAACACCATATTCTTTTGCTACACGAGCACAATTCGTAATCGCTGAAAGCTGTGGAACCCCTACCCCTGCAACCACTCTTGTAGTACAGATGCTGCCTGGTCCTATTCCAACTTTAATAACGTCAGCACCAGCCTCAATGAGTACTTTGGTTGCTTCTGCTGTCGCAACATTACCCACAATTAAACAGATATCTGGATATCGTTTACGAATGACAGCGGTGCTATCAATAACTCCTT
>NYTD01000025.1 GCA_002683315.1 Deltaproteobacteria bacterium
TCTCCCTTCTATCTTGGTGCCCTTATCGATATGGAAAATGAATCTTTTCTCACACCCCAAAAACTCTTGGAATCCGCACGAAATGGTATGCCTTCTGTGTACGGGAATACAGATGTATGGAAAACACACGAGCAAGATCCACAACAAGCACAGGCCTTCACTGCCGCAATGCATTCTATTTCAATCACACCTGCCCTTGCTGTATCTAGACTTGCAGTTTGGTCTGATATCTCTTCTCTACTGGATATAGGAGGTGGCTCCGGTGTCCTCCCCATAGCCATCGCACAACAACATACGAATTTGAATGCTACAATTTTTGATATTCCTCACGTATGTACCATCGCTCAAAAATACATCGAACAATACAACCTCTCTTCAAGGATAAAAACTCTACACGGAGATATGTTTGCTGGATCATACCCAAAGGGTTTTAACGGTATTTTATTCTCTCAGATCCTGCATGATTGGAATTATGAGCAAGGTTTCAAACTCTTACAATATGCCAAAGAAGCGATGTCAGATGGAGGATGGATTATTATCCATGAAAAACTGACCGATCCCAATCGTCAACACAAACCACTTGCCAATGCTCTGGTCAACCTTGATATGCTGATATGGACACAAGGACAACAATACACCGCCAGAGAATTAGAAGACCATCTTCAAAAGATTGGATGTACTAAGATTCAAACCATAACCACCACAGGCTATTGGTCTGTGGTCATGGGATGGATTGAACCACAAACCTAATTTTGTTACGAACCTTTTTTTATTCTTCTTGTCCCAATACAAGCCCCCTAAACAAGAGGTTTTTATGGAAGAGAAAGAAGCAGATATCAATACGCTAGCATACCAAGAAATGTTGAATGAATCACAGGAGTCACTTCAAGGACATACTGAACTATCCATTCCTACAAATGAAGAGAATGAAAAGACAGTTGTTATTGAAAAAAGTACTCCTCCTATTGAGATAATCTTATGTGCTCTCGCTATGTTTGCACTAACCCATAAAACACCGTACGGAGGAATTGGGGCTCTTTTGGCACAAGGATTCTTTTTGTATACGTTATACATCTGGAGTAAAAAACATAGCCGTCCACTAAGTACTGATTCATGGATCTCAGGAATATTTGCACTTTTATTTGCATTCTCTGATGTCATCACCACATCATCAATAGCTCAACAATTCAATTTTTTCGGTTTTTGGACCTCTAACATTCTCTTTCTCTGCTTGGGATTTGGAATGCCATTTATTCAAAAGCACCCAATACCATTGTTTCGTTCTCTCTTTACGACACTATACAGAGGACTCTCTTTTACACCACTGAAAAAATACCTGTACTTCCCTCATCAAGATACAATCCGCCCATACACAAAAGGATTCTCGATTGCAGCTCCCATCCTCTGTGTTTTCTTTGCATTGTTTAGTCAGGCTGATGCACAATTCTCACAAACAGCAGCCTCTATTTTAAGTTCTCTGACCGGAGAAAGTGCCACAGACATTGTATATGGATTTGGATGTTTAATCTTCATACTAATTGCTGTACTTACCATCACTGAAAATCTATTCGGAAAGAGTCTCGTCTTCAAAAATACTCCCATTCATTCTCCTTCGATTCAACAGGAGACCAATGTTGTTCTCACCCTCGTTAATGCTTTATTTGGAATGTTCTTGTTTTCTCAGACTTCGTACCTGTTTGGTGGTGAAGCCTATCGATATGAACAAGACCTTAACTATTCGGACTATGCTGTTGCTGGATTCTATGAATTAATGACTGCTGTTGGTCTCGTCATATTTATGAGCCTAAGCTTGAGATTCTTTCATCAAGAGAAATGCAGTACATTTCAAAAATCTTTATATGGAATATTACTCGCACAAAGCATGATAATACTTATCTCAGCCTTTAATAGAATGAATCTGTATATCGATGTCTACGGATATACACAGGCGCGTATTTTTGGAATCGTTTTTATTCTCACAGCAGGAGTCGGACTTCTTCTATCGATGAAAAATATCATTACAGAAACAACGCAAGACCATCTTCTCAAAAACCTCCTTTTCACAGGTGCACTAGGAGGGCTAGTCTTTGGATTTATCCAACCTGATACACATAGTGCAAAGTGGAATATTCAAGCGGACACAAAGATGTCTACGGCTGAGTTCATTCGACAACATAACGACAAAGACCCAGGTGCTATCCTGGCTTTATTGGATAAAGACCCTCAAGCAAAAAATCTATTTCGCCGTTCAAAATATTGTACTGCTGATTTCCGTTCGTTTCAGCTTACAAGACATTTATTGTGTCAAAAGCTAAAATAAAGCAAAGACGAATATCTAATATCATCTACTTTTCGTTTCTCTCTACTTGAGAGAAACTATTTTTTGAATTACAGACATGCCGTAATCATGAATCCTAGTGGAGATGATATGGCAGCACCCTTTCAATTATACAATACGCGAACCAAAATGCTTGAACCTTTTGCGCCTATAGAGCCTGGAAAAATTCGGCTCTATGTCTGTGGAATGACTGTATACGACCATGCACACGTTGGTCATGGTCGAGCAATGGTTGTATTCGATGCTTTTGTTCGATACCTTCGTCATCGAGGTTGGATTGTGAATTTTGTTCGAAACTTTACCGATGTTGATGATAAAATCATAGCACGAGCAGCACAAAGAGGAATGGAGCCCATGGCTCTCGCACAAGAGTTTATCGAAGCCTTTCAAACCGATGCACGACAACTTGGACTCATCGATCCCGATGAAGAACCTCGTGTATCGACATCCATTCAAGACATCATTGATATGATTCAAATACTCATAGATAAAGGGCATGCATATATCGACCAAGGATCTGTATGGTTCTCCGTACCCAGCCATAAAGAATATGGACAACTATCCGGACAAAAGATTGATGAGCTACGCTCTGCCGATGCAGGATCAGGAAAAGCTCATTCGGCAGACTTTGCTCTTTGGAAGGCTGTCAAGCCTGGAGAACCTTCCTGGGAATCTCCTTTTGGTCCTGGTCGACCTGGTTGGCATATAGAATGCTCCGCAATGTCAAAAACGTGCCTTGGAGAGCAAATCGATATCCATGGTGGAGGACTTGATCTTGTATTCCCGCATCATGAAAATGAAATCGCTCAATCTGAATGCAGTTCCGGAAAACGTTTTTCTAACTTTTGGATGCATAATGGACTCCTAACGATGAAAGGAGGACAGAAGATGGGCAAAAGCCTAGGAAATGTGATCAATATCCGCGATGCACTTGTTGCGTATCCTGCAGAGGCTATTCGTTTATACCTATTGCAAAACCATTATCGTTCTGCACTACCTTGGTCCTCTACTGCTTTGAATGAAGCATTATCAATGTTGGCGCGATTATACGAAGCAAAAGAGAATGCCATGATGCTTCGAGGCTCGGAAAAACCAGAGCAACTCAGCAAGTCAATGGGAGAAGACGCACAAAAATTATGGGAGCTCGCACAAAAATACGAAGAAAATCTCTACAACGCGTTGGATAAAGATTTTAACACAGCCATAGCACTGTCTCATTCCTTTGAACTTGCTCGTGCTATCAATCGCTTTTGTGCGCACAAAAAAGCAAAGAAACGTGGAGGGCCACTTGTACAAAAAGCACTAGAAGGGTTTGCCAAGCTTGGAGATGCACTTGGTCTATTGGGAGCAGATCCAAGTTCCTTCCAAGAAGAAGTAAAATCCAAACGTCTTCACGCTATGGGTCTTGATGCAAATCTTATAGAGCAACAGCTTCAAGCAAGAGAAGAAGCGCGCGCACAAAGAAACTGGTCAGAATCCGATCGAATCCGTGATTCTCTCGCAGATCAAGGTGTTGTTGTGATGGATACACCACAAGGAGTTACTTGGAAGCTTCTTTTATAAGCATCTAATTCCATCTTATGTTGTTCTGCCCGAACGTCGATCATTATGCTCCACATTGGGTTGAGGCGCTTTGATTACATCCTGATCGACCGCACTACCATAATCAGAAGCATTGAATCGACCGATAAAAGTAATTTGCCCTGCATCTGAACCAAATGCAGTGGCTTGAACCTTGTTTCCAGAGTTTCCTTCCATTAACTCCAAAACACCCGTCTCTGCGTTGTATGAAGAAACCATTGCTACATGAGAATAATCTGATCGAAAGAGAACAATATCTCCCGCACGCGGGTCAAACGTATTGAGGGCTTCTTTTCTTTTTTCTCCGCCCTGAAGAGGTAGCTTTTTATATTTATGAGGCTGCCAAAAAGAGCCTACCGATTTATTTCGGACATCAACTCCTTTCGTAAAGAAAAGAGACAAGCGGTATCCTGACCAAAACACAAGTGAGCGTAAAATCTCTGGACGAATCCCAGCTTTTTTATACGCGTGTCCAACATACATGCCACACCATTCATATCCAGAACCAGCATGATTGGCTTGGTTCATCTCATCAATTAGAGGACCTGAATTCGACCTTCGGGTTTCCCAAGAACCACTCCCAACTACTTTCTTTCCTTCCAAATACGTCATTTTGGCTTGTTTTAATGCCAGTTCTCCTCTTTGTTCTGTCAACGACTTTGTAGGGGGAGAAGCTCCAAGCTGACCCAGAATATGAAGCGCAGCTGCATGTGCTTGGCTCATTCCTTGAACAGCCTGTATACTCATTCCGACCGCATCTGCCGACGAAATGGCAAACTCTACTGCTCCCATAATGATACGAACACCATCTCCCTTTATCTGAATATCTGTGTTCTGCTTATCGGCCTGTGTTAGCGCTGCCAGTCGCTCTGCAATGATTTCATTTCGCATGACACCTTGCCATTCTCCCACAAAAGGTCCGATCTTAACCCCTTGTACTGTAATGGTTCCATCTGAATGAGGAGTCACACCACTTGCCTGTGCCTTTGTTTGAGGCCCNATTGCNTCTCTCTTTTGTGCATTTGACTGTTGATTTTGCGTAAAACGAGANATAAAAACATCTTGGTTCACTGCTGGTTCGCTCATCTGCTTTTTTATTTTTCCCATATATTTTCCTCAGNTCAAAAACNTGTTGANCGANNACNGATATTATTTCTAACATCAGAAAAATGAATCGTCATGNCNGAATTNGAACGCGACCAATAAAGCGCTTTCGTTATGATNTCTGACGATTTGTAATCTCATGCCTGAATGTTTTTTTGCTCTTCTTTTTTGATTGATTGAAAACCAGTGTCCGTTCATAAATTTCATATGCGTTCCTTATTTTAGTCCAAGGAGACATTGATGGAACAAGCCCCTCCCCTTTATAAGAAAAAGATTCCTCGTGTATATTTCGCAGGAAAAGTCGGCAAACAGAATTATCGACACGCTCTGGGACTTCAATCTAGAGATATGACATACATCAACAAGCTTCACCATCACAACGAAAGACCGTATATCTATGGTGGTCCCATTATTCCCTCATGTGATCATGGATGTTGGCATTTTTTCTTTGATGGATGTACAGGGTTTGATGGAGGTTATATATATGAAGATGGTCGAGCCTATTACTTAGAACCAAGCAATCATGATGCTATCGTTGGTGCGACCATGAAACAAATCCAACAATCCGACTTCCTCTTTGCTTGGTTTGACTCCTATGATGCCTATGGAAGCATTGCTGAGATCGGTTTTGCAGCAGGAAATGGAGTACCAGTGTATATCGGATTTCGAGAAGATGTCTTTCCAGTGCAAGAGTCAACAACCGGAGAATCATGGGATGATAGAAAAGAGCATCTAATTGGTCGAGAGCTCTGGTACATCTCTACCATAGCACATCGCTCTTTTCTCGCTCAAGATCCACGTGATGCATTTACCAGAGCACTGCGGTGTCATGTAAAAGGATCCAATGAACCTACGTGGAAAAACATGTTGGATCATAACCTTCGATTTGTATTCCCTGGAACACGAAGCTAAATACCTGCGAACATAATCTTTTAGGATATGAGATTCTATGCTTATGTCCATGATACATTTTTTATCTTGTTCTCCTCCTAGCCTGGAAACCTATACTCTTTTTGATATGAATATGATCGCCCTTCAAGGAGATGATTTTTTTATGGGAGGAGCTCCTCCTATTGCACAACCGGTACACAGAATATCATGGAATCATGCCTACTGGATTGCTGACATTGAAATCACTCAACAAACCTATGAGTTTGTAACCAATATAAATCCCAGTGAAGAAATAAGTGCCTCTTTCCCTGTATCCAATATTCTTTGGACAGAAGCATTGGAATTTTGTAATTCCCTATCAAAATTAGAAGATAAGACTCCATGCTACACAAATATATCAACACATGATGCAGAATGGAGTTTAGACTGTGATGGTTATCGAATCCCTACAGAAGCAGAGTGGGAATACGCAGCTCAGTCACAATATAATCTCATGTATTCGGGAAGTTCGGAACCAACGGATGTGGGATGGTTTCGTGAGGAGACACAAAAAGCACATATCCCTCGTCAAAAAAATCGTAATCAATGGGGACTATATGACATGAGCGGTAATGTCTCAGAGTGGGTCTTTGATGGCTATCTCCCATATGAAGCCCTTCCATACTTGTATGATATACGACACATTCATACTCCAAATCGCATCTCTAGAGGAGGTAGTTGGAGTGACTACTCCATTGATAGTCCAATCTCAAATCGATCTGTTGATGGCAATGAATGGAGATTTCCTTGGATTGGTTTTCGCATTGTTCGTACTCGCTCTCAATAATCTTACCAATCATGGTATTGTACCTAAAACTACAACTCCAATTCATACACATGTTCTTATTTTTCTCTTGCTCTTCTCTTCCTCCATTCTCTTCGTCCAGCACCATTCTATCCGGGATCAATTTACATGGAACAACACTACAACTCAGAATAGAAGAGGGAAAAATCACAAATCTACACGATTCAAATTCTGGACTTGATTATGAAGGCACATGGATTATTCCAGCCTTTATCGATAGTCATGTTCATCTTGCGTACTATCCAGTATCACAAGAACTTCTTAATGGTGGAATTTCTGCCGTTATCGATCTTGCTGCTCCTGTGGAATTTCTCTCGCAAAATCTCCAACCACTAGAGATCAAAAGATCTGGCCCCATGATCACATCTATGCAAGGCTACCCTACGCAAAGCTGGGGAAGCAATGGATATGGTATTGAATGTGCAGATGAACAATCAGTGGAAGATAATATTATCGAATTACACAATCTGGGAGCAGAAATCATCAAACTTCCCTTAACATCTCCACCAACACTAACCGATCCACAATTGAACCGAGCCATACAAGCTGCAAAGAATCTGGGCCTGCCGACAGTTACTCACGCAATGACCAATATACAGGTTGCTCGGACAGGACAAGCTGGCGTTGATATCCTCGCACACACCCCAACTGAAATACTGAACGAAACTTCTTTATCATTATGGGAAGACAAAACCATTATTTCCACGCTATACGCCTTTGGTAGCACCAATTCTGTATCCAATCTTTCACAACTCTATCAACGAGGAGCAAAAATTCTCTATGGAACAGACCTTGGGAATACACAAGATGCCGGTATTTCTACCAATGAGCTTCTCCTTCTTGCTCAAACTGGGATGAGCAATGCCGATATCATCGATTCCGGAACGTCTATTCCTGCTGATTTTTGGGGCTTCTCAGAATTGGGATACATCCAAGAAGGATATAATGCTTCTTTTCTTGTACTTGATGCAGACCCATATATAGATATATCGACATTAGGACGCCCACTGGAGGTATGGATCAACGGAGAAAAGAGAGAATAAAAAACAAAAAAGAGGCCTTTTACAAAGGCCTCTCCTAAGAAGAAAATATCTTCTTATTTATTCTTCTGCAGCTGCAGATTCCTCTGTTGCTGTACCAGAATCAGCATCTTTACCGCCACATCCAATAAAAAGGAAAGCAGAAATGAGAATTGAAAGCATAATAACTCCACATTAAAAATTAAATTTATAGTTTTTAGGGATCTCCCCATGACGCGTATCCTATTAAAATAAATCCTAAAGCGCAATATTTTTTCTTTCACAAAACAAAAAAAAATTACACCAAAGCATCTGTGTTATCATCGTGTACACGATAAAAAATCATAGACTCACCATATCTCTACGCAACCATGAATAACCAGTCCCTATACTTATTCCTCGTCTTTGTTTCTTTTGGCTTTTGTGGCTGGTTGGGATGTGTCTCCTTTCTGTACGAAGGTTCTTCTTGGTTAAAACTCGAAAACTCCTCGATGATGTCGTTATTATTCCATCAAAACTCTATTCGTGCTTTTCTCCTATCTTTACTCTGGGGTGGAATCTGTGCATTTCCATTTTTATGGATGCATTCAAAGAGAAAACAGTGGCTAGGAGGGGTTTTATTTCTCCCTGCCTCCATGCTCGTCATACCTTCTACATACCTGTACTTATGGCCATCCCAGTCTTTTTCTTTTACATGGTATGAACAAGTCAAAATCATTGTTGCTCAAGGCTGGCTCTCTTTCTCGCTCATCTATCTTATCTGTATTTTTATTCCCTTTTCACTGTGGTCTCACCAAGCGAGAAATAACCCTCAGTCCGAAAAATAATAACAAAGACATCACGTTATTTGAGTTGTTCGTCTTGTCGTTCCGCCTGTAATTTTAACGTTTCAATATCCGTCTGTAGTTTGGCTAATTGTGCCAGAACGCTCCCTAGATTATCCGATAAGGTCACATTATTATTTTGTTTGTTGTACTCTCTTCTGGCCAGTTCGTTCTCTTGTTGGGCTTCTTCCATACCCGACATAATAACACCAATAAATAAGTTCAAAATAATCAAAGAACCAAGAAACATAAATGAAACAAAAAACAGGGCTCCAAAAATAGGATAAGAGACAGGATCTGTACAGTACTGTGCAAAATCTCCAGAAAACGGATAATCCTTACATCCATACATCTGAATATACATTACATCTGTCCAATCTTCTCCCGTGACCACACGAAACAGACTAAGCATAGCAATCCACAGATTTCCAAAATGAACGGGATCATTTTGTCCAAACAAGAAGACTCCTGCGACGGAATAAATATAAAACAACAATCCCAATAGAAGTCCCACATATGCCATACTGGGCAAAGACTTTAGCAATGCCGAAACCAAAACCTGCAGTTTGGGAAGCGCACGAACAAGCTTTAATACTCGAAAGAGACGAGCCAGACGAAGTACTGCAGCAAAGGATGCATCAATCGGTAAAAAACAAACCGCGACAATTAAAAAATCAAAGATATTCCAAGGGTCCATGAAATAACGCCAAGGTTTTGTTCCTTCTGCACCTATTTTGATCACAATCTCCAAGATGAAGATCCCCAAAATAACAATATCGAAGAGATGAAAAATAGAACCAAATCGAGTGACCATCGATGGAAATGTTTCCATGCCAATAATGAGACCAGCAGTCACAATTGTCCAAGTGATAAAATTTTGAAAACGTTGGTCGTGCGCTATCTTCTGAAAGATAGAAGAGTCTTCTTTTGGTATCATATATAGCCCAGTCAAAATTTAGAAATAGTGCCCCTACATATTAAAAAAGACTATGTTTTGCAATGTTTCAAACTTGATTTATACAAAATACTATGAAAATGTATCAGTGTCCTCCCCAAAAAACGAATACGATATTACGGTAACAATCCATACTACTTAGACAAACAGCTCTTTGTAATTTTTCGAATCAATGTATCAATGTTAAAATGGTAAATCCTTACATCTTTTGAGGGATTTCCTTTATGAAAAACTCTATTCCATCAAGTCATGGGGCTACTGCAGTAGCACAAGCTTCATTTGGAACAGTTATCATTGTCGGACTCCTTCTTTTTGTCGGAGCGTTGTGGACTGAACAAAATGCTCCTGTGTATTTATCTCTTGCAGCAGGAATCTTTGGTGCTATATTTGGATACTTTCTTTGGAAAAAACAACGATATGTCATCGCAACCAGCATTAATGCGGGTGGACTCTTACTCTCCAGCTTCATTGTATATATTTGTACAGCTCAGCTAACAGGTCCCACCGGCATACTACTCCTTGCTTCCGTTATTACCGCAGGTGGACTCTTGGGTAGAACAGGAGCGATTGTAGACATCATTATCGCATTCGTAATTATCGTCTTTGGGTACTTCTTTGGCGATGATATCCGACAATTGGTGGGAATAGACATCAACGGATACGAAGTAGAAGAAAGCCTGATGTTAATATTCATATCAAGCAGTATACCAAGTTGGGGAGCGTATGTTGTAGCCATCGACGCATCGAATCGACAAGCTTGGCAAAAATACTATATCAGCAACCAAAAACTACTTGAACAGCAAAAAGCCATCACGAGAGCAAAAAAACAGCAGGAAGAAGTTGCCAATCTTGGTCTACTTGCTACGGGCGATTCCTCAGTACAAAGCCTAGAACAACGATGCTGGCAAATCATCAAAAACAACTTTCCACAAGCAGAAATCGAATGGGCTTATCTGACGATTAACGAAGGTTTATCCGAAGAGAATATCTCTAGAATTCATGTACCGGACACATCACAACAACTTTTCCTAAGCTCTCTTACACAAGTACTTCGAGCGAGAAACCTACGAGAGTCTATCTTGATCGAACGAGCCACACTCGCCAATCGTCTACAACGAGAGGAAAGACTGGAAGCTCTCTCAAGAATGGCTGGAGGAGTGGCGCACGACTTTAACAACGCACTATCTCTGGTGGTTAGTATTGCTGATGAATACGCAAGTGATCCTTCGCTTCCATCACATGTTATCACAGGCACAGAAACGATACTAGAAGCAACAAAACACGCAAGCGAACTCACAAAACAACTTCTTTTATTTTCAAAGGGTATTCCTGTTGAAAACACCCCCATCAAACCTGCTGAGGTTCTCTACGAAACATTACCCATTCTGAAAAGAATGCTCCATAACAAAGGAGAATTATTCATTGACATCCAACCGAATTCATATGCCATCAATATGAGGAAAGAGAATCTTCAGCGTATATTTTTCAACTTGGTTCAAAATGCCTCGGAAGCGATCAAAGAAGATGGATGGATTCGTATTACTATGGAACACAGTCATACTCAACTCACCATCTCTGTGATCGATAATGGAGAGGGTATGGATGCCAATACAAAAGACAAAGCGATTGAGCCATACTTTTCAGAAAAGGAACAAACCGGCCTCGGATTATCTACCGTACACGGTCTTGTTGAGCAAGTAGGTGGGATTCTTCGAATACAAAGTGTTTTGGATGTTGGAAGCACCATCACCATCACCATCCCTACACAAGAATTATCAAACAGTAGTATTCAAAACAATATCACTTCAACCTCCAAAGAGAAGTCCGTACTGCTTATCGATGACGAACCATTCGTTCGAATGGCAATTGAAATGTTTCTTCGTCGCCTTGGATGGAAAGTCTATTGTGCTGGAACAAGAGCAGAAGCGATGAGCTACATCGGTAATCCCATATCACTCATCGTATGTGATATCCGTCTTGTAGATGACACGGGATATGACGTTGTACAAGCCTTGGAAAAAGAAGGACTGAAAACTCCCGTTCTTTATGTCACAGGATATGCAGGTATCCAAAATACAAATACCACGCAAAATACACATCTTCTAATAAAACCATTCCGATTACATGATATCGAAGCAGCATTAAACGTTGTTCTTGAAAAAGAGTTGGAAATACCACAAAGAATATCCTGAACACTATGTCAATCATCAAAAAAAATGGAAAGAAACGATGGAGTCCAAGCTATCTGAGAAATCGAGGACATATGTCAAAAGGACAGAGGAGAATACTGCGCGAACGTTGGCCCCAATATGGACTCACAATCCAATATGATCAAAAAATCACTTTTCCTACATCATGGAATAGACAAAGTCCACTTGTATTGGAGATCGGATTTGGGCAAGGAGAAAATCTCTTATGCCGTGCGTCTAGAGAACCAAATACTCTTTTCCTTGGAGTAGAAGTACACAAACCAGCCATTGCCAACATCATAAAAAAAATCCAAACAGATAACATACGCATTATTCGATGTGACGCGCTGGCACTCCTACATGATCATATGCCCAAAGATTCACTGTGGGAAGTATGTATTTTCTTTCCAGAACCTTGGTCTGAGCACAATAAACATCGACGCATAATGAATACGCAAACCCTTTCTGCGATTGAACCATTGGTAAAAAAAGGAGCACATTTGTTCTTTGCTACAGATATCAAAGAATATGCACATGATGTGCATACTATTCTTCATCAATCTCCCAACTGGTCTTCTCAATATGATTATCTAGCTCCAAGACCAAATTGGCGAATGATGAGCAAATACGAAAAAAAAGGAATCGATGAAGGACGTTCCATTTTCGATCTACATTGGACCTAT
>NYTD01000026.1 GCA_002683315.1 Deltaproteobacteria bacterium
AAAGGAACATTGTATTTTTCATGATAACAAATATTGGTATTTATAACATCGTTGTATGAATCCTTATCATACCCCAATTGATAGGGTATGAGCTATCCTCCTTTAGGAGAATCAATGAAAAGAGTCCTTTCAATATTCGCTTTTATGACCATGTTTGGCTCGGATTTTATCATCGGCATAGCCCTTGGTGTGATCCACAAACCATTCTTGATATTCTCAGGTTGTTATGGGGTGAAATAAGATCGACATGTATATTCCAAAGAGGTAATGTTACTCATCACATATTCTTCCCATGTGTGCCATTGTGAGCCAGACCTCACCATAAAAATGAGCCCTTCGATGGCCTTGAATCTGCTTTACTTTGCGTTTAAAATTTGGATAGTCTATATTATTTGCCATCTGCATCAGTACATTGGCCCACTCTTCATGAGTCAAAAATATTCGATATGCATAATCTGCGTCGGGAAATGTATGGATTTTGGGATGAGGTCTTTGGATATATTGGGTAGACAAAGCGACAAGATCTGCTCGGACACGTGTCCGAACGTCCAGTCGATCAGAACCCTCCTTTTGTACAACGGAAAAAAATCCTTCTTTACTACACAACCACATATGTCCTCCATGTTCATGTGTGTTGTTAAAAACAGGGATGGAGTACAATAAGGACACATCTCTATTTCATGAATGATTTGTACCTATGAATTCCAAGAAAGAAACTCGGTCCACGGCAAAAAGAATTCTGCAGGAGTGAACGGATTCCATAAGATTCCATCGCAGACTTGATGTAGCTGTCTTTGTTGATTGAACTGCTGTATCAATTCTGTTCCCGATAGAGACATTTGAGAAATGGAATAGCCCAATCGAATATTTTGCTCTAATTTTGGTGTTGCGCGAAGTCGTCGATCTTGTGCCGTAAATGCAATACAAGCAACAACACCATCTTCCATAAATTTGGGGATTTTCAGAAGAATCGGCATGATGGTGTCTGCTGAACCCAAGTCATACATGCCAATGGGAACCAGTGATAGAGGAATACTGGAGTGTTGTTGAAGAGCATGAAAAACGCCCAAGGATCCTTGTGAATTATCCTTGTGCCATGAAAGTAGTGCTGATTCCAACCGAATACTATGTACGAGCTGCGCAATAATATGAAATGGAATCCCTGGAAAACCGATACGTTGGCCTTCTGCATAGATTTCAATAGCAATCATGGGAGCACAAGAACCTTGGATTATCAAGTTTGAGAAGAATTGGTATCCCAACATGTTTTGCACAAACATAGGAAGTTCTGGACCTGTATGCCAATTGGGATATTGGTCGACAACCTCTTTTGTCTCAAAAAAACAGATTTTTTGTATGGTTCCATCTTGAGAGATCATCGCGATGGATAGTGAAGAGCACCATGCTAGTTCTCGAAATATTGAGTAGTACAGTGATTGGTTTTGATACGTTTTTTTTATGATTTTGGCTAGTGGCGTACTCATGATTATGCTCAGTTTGTAGTGGTTATTGGATGAAAAGAAGACTCTTTTTTTGCAAAGATACACCCATACAATAGACATAGTGTATATGTTCTTTGGCATTGGGGGAATGATGAATCATACATATAATATCTGGGGGGCTTTTTTTCTGTGCTCTGCTGTATCCTGCAATTCAGACGATGGACTTAAAGTATATAATTCAGAGCCAAATATATCGATTCAGTCACATGGAATGGATGCTCTCATTCAAGCCAATGTTCCGATTGAATTTTGGGCACAAGCTTCCGATCTGAATCATAATCCAGACTCTTTGGTTTGCTCATGGCAAGCCTATGATGCAGACAATAACGAATTAGCGTCATGTGATTGGGGAAATGCAGATTCTGAAGGAGTCTCTCGTTGTGAAATGACCCTTCCCAATAGTACAGTGCGCGTTGTTACACAGGTCAAAGATCCTGCAGACGCAGCTGATTTAGACGAGATAACGGTCTCCATGATTGAAGATACTCCTCCTCAAGTGGAGATATTGAATCCGACCTCTGATGGAACGTATTACGCGAATGCATTGATATCATTTTCAGCACAACTCTTTGATGAAGAGGACGATGTGGCTGATTTGAGCGTGATATGGGAAAGTTCTATTGATGGAACACTATCGCTTCCAATGGTAGCAGACAGCACTGGTTTGGCTGAAGCCTCTACTTCTCTCTCTGCAGGAGAGCACAATATTCGCGTGGAAGTAGAAGACTCTGCGGGAAATACTGCGTCTGATTCTGTGAATATTGTTGTGCAAGAAGAAAATGAAGCGCCTCTGTGTGGGATTCAAAGTCCCAATGATGCAGATTCCTTTGCTTCTGGCACAATGGTTCTGTTTGAAGGGTATGGAACGGATGCAAACATTCCATCGGATCAACTTACTGTGGAGTGGTATTCAGACAAAGATGCTCCTCTTTCGAGTCAATCTCCACTTGGTACATCTGTTCCCAATAGTTCAGATGGGACATTCTCATTTGCTACTGTAGATCTCTCTGAAAATGTTCATACCATCACTATGATTGTGACCGATGATCAAGGTGAGACATGTACAGATTCTGTTTTGATTGCCATTTCTGGTGCTGGAGTGGCTCCTGCCATCGATAGTATGAGCGTAGATCCCAATCCTGCATACAACGATTCAACATTAATTTGTACCAATGCCGTTACCGATCCGGATTCATCGTATGTGTCAACATATGTATGGAGCAACAATACACAAGGAACTTCGATAGGAGCCAATGACCCATATATAAACATGACTTCTTCTCTTGGTATGCCGGGCGACAGTATTTCATGTACGCTTCTTGTCGAAGATTCTGTTGGGCAAGACACACAAGCTGCATCCATAATTCTCAGTAATCGAGATCCAATCATTTCTGTCGTTGCTTCCCCATCAACAGCTACTACTGATGAACTGTTATCTTGTACAGCAACAACATCAGATCCTGACAATGAAAATATTACAGTTGTGTACGAGTGGACCAATGGAAGCCAAGTTCTTGGTACTTCCGATACGATTCAGCTAAACAGTTCGCTCGCTTCCTCGGGAGATACGGTTACCTGTACGGCTACAGCGACCGATGAAAGTGGTGCTTCTGGTAGTGCTTGGGCAGATGTAAATATCTTACAACCACCATTTGTGGACTCTGTTTCGATTATTCCCAATCCCATATATAATGATTCGAATTTGACCTGTTCTGCAAGCATTTATGATCCAACGAATACAGCTACGATCTCATATTCATGGCTTATCAATGGAAATAGTGTAGGAACAGGAGATGCTCTTTCTCTGAATAGTTCTATCGCTTCTCCAGAAGATGAGATTACATGTACAGTGGATGTTACTGATGGTATCACATCAGATCAGCTAAGCGTTGCGGACAATGTAACCAATCGCGATCCGATTATTTCCAGTTTGGCTATTACTCCGAGTTCACCCGAAGTAAATGATACTGTGACTTGTACTTCAGCCTTTGCGGATCCAGATGACGAAACACCTATAGAGTCGATGGATTGGACAGTGAATGGAGCAGTTGTTGGTACTGGAACGACTCTTGATTTATCATCCATTGGTGTCTTCGCTGGGGATTCTTTGGGTTGTACCAGTGTCGTGGAAGATGGATATGGTGGAAGTGATACATCTACTGTATTGACAACCATCGTGGAGGCTGGTCCAAATCCACAAGCGATTTGCTCTGTTCAACCAACAACAACGACACCTCCTTTTGGTGTTGCGACTTTTGATGGGAGCTCTTCCAACGATGATGGCACAATTGTTTCATATGAATGGACCTTGATCGCTCAACCAACGGGATCTGCAGAAAGCCTTTTGACACCCAATTCGTCAACCACAGATTTGGTGACCGACTTAGCAGGAACATATACAGCAGAGCTTGTGGTTACCGATAATGATGGTCTTACGGGTTCATGTCAGGTTTCGGTAGAAGCGATTCCGGAAGAAGACCTCCGCGTAGAAATGTTTTGGACAGAATCGGGGGATGACATGGACTTGCATCTTCTTCCTACGGGATATTGGGATCAGCATGGCTGTAACATTTATAGCAGCAGTTCTTTGCGATCAGAAATCTGTTATTTCTCCAATTGTCGAGCAAGTTCAAGTACAGGCTTAAACTCTATTGATTGGGGTGTCGCCAGAAATAGCAGTACAAATATGGGCTATGATGATGATCCATACCTTGATCTGGATGATATTTCAGGTGTTGGTCCTGAAAATATTAATATCGAGGTTCCAGAAAATACGACGGATGAGTATGTTGTGGTTGTGCACGATTATTCTGGTTCTGGAGATCCAACGATTAGCAATGATGTAACGGTGAATGTATATCTTGATGGTTCATTAACCGCGACACAGACTATCGGGATTTCTGGAGAAGATACCTATCAAGCATTTTTCTCTATTGATTATGCCTCTGGTGTTGTAACACCGATGTTTAATGCATGTAGTGGATCAAATAGTTCCACTTGTGATGACAGTTGCTCTTTCGCCAATGATGGCTATTGTGAAGATATCACATCTACCAATAATGATAATGGATGGGACTTTTGTGCATCCGGAACAGATTGTACTGATTGTGCGAGTTCCTCAAGTACCATTTGTAATGATACCTGTACATATTCCAATGATGGAGTATGCGATGATGGTGATAGTCCAAACTTTCCTTCATTTGGAGGTTTTGATGTGTGTGCTACCGGAACAGATTGTACTGACTGTCAATAGTGATCGATGATACAGATATAAAGAACCAGACTAATAGTAGTTGTATCCTTTTCTCGTTGGTAATCCTGCTTTTCGATAGATTTCATCTATGATATTCATATTTAGAATCGCATCTTTTCCTCCTGTGATAATAGGAGTGTTGTTATGGATTACGTCGTAAAAGTGTTGTAATTGATGGTAGTAAGTAGATTGTTCTTTGAATTTTTCTGTCGTTAGCCCTTCACTTGTGCGTATACTTAGATGGTTATAGAGAATATGAGGTGCGATTGGATTTGCGACATGGATGGAACCTTTCTCTCCATATATATGTACATGTGCAGAAAGTAATGGCCAAGCCCATATTGAGCATTGAATGGCTCCTTGGGCTCCACTGGGAAATTTCAGCTTTGCGCTCATGTATCGGTCGATATTGTTACGAACAGTTTTGGCTTGCGCTGATATGACTTTGGGTTCTTCTTGCATGACATGCCGCAGAATACTGATGGTGTAGCAGCCTGTATCCATTAAGGCTCCACCAGCGAGGTCAAAATTATATCGAATGTCGTTCCAGAAGGGTAATGGGATGCAAAATGAAGCTTCTATGTTTTGAATCACGCCCACCTTTTTTTCTTGTACCAGAGAGATCAGACGCCTTGCCAGAGGATGATAACGCCAGTGAAATGCTTCCATTAGTATCTTGTTTTCTTCTAGAGCTACTTTTTCCATTTCTATGGCTTCTTTTGAATTGGAAGCGATTGGTTTTTCGCACAGCACATGTTTTCCAGCTCTGAGAGCTTTTATGGACCAATATGCATGATGAGAGTTTGGAAGGGGATTGTATATTGCATCGATAGAATCACTTTGGATGAGTTCTTCATAGGAAGTAAAAAACTTCGGTATATGGTATCTTTTCGCAAAGCTCTCTGCTCGTTTGTGATTGCGAGCAGCTACGCCCACAACCTCAATATTTTTGAACAGTGATGCGGGTTTGATTAATGCCATAGGCGTGATGTTCGCTGCGCCCAGCGTTCCGATTCGAAGCTTCTTCATGCGATATCCTGTTGTTTTATCATGCCTCTATATAGACAAGGTGTGCATGAAAAAACCTCAATGAATAATTATTCATTGAGGTGTCTTTGGTATAAAAATAATGTCTTGTATTACAAGGTCTAAGGTCTTATTTTTGTGATACTTTGGGGTTTAGGTCAAATCGTCGAGTGACAGCAATGTAGGGAAGAATAAACCATCCTTGATCGACACTCCAAGGCCGAATGATAGAAAAGTCCCATGTGAAGTCTCCAATTCTTCGAAAACCCAAATTGAGGAATGTGACTTCCTCTGCAACATCAACGGTACCATCAAAGAATCCAATGGGCACCATTAATTCTCCCATTAGCTTGAAGTTACTCGCCAAGGTCAGTTGTGCACCAAGACCTGCGATACCCAATGCGCCATCACTAATACCAAGATCTGAACCTGTAGAGTCAAAACCAGCTAGGGTTTGTGTGCTCAGAGAACCGGTAATGATGAATCTTCCAGAATCTCCAACAGAATAATCACCGATGATGCCACCCCCAAATATAGTAGATAGACCACTGTCTCCCGCACCGATAAGAGCACTTGGTTCAACTGCCAGATTTATTTTATCAGAATCTAAGAATTTATATCGAACGCTTAATTGTCCTCCAAAACCAACGGGGAAAATAGGAAGTAGTGAGGTGAATTGAGCGCTAAGCTTATCGTTGATTCCATAATTTACATTAAACAAGACCAATTCAATAGAGCTAAGTGTAAGCTGGCCTTTTTCAAGAGTTTGTGCTGTTGGTAAGATGAGGCCACGAGTCGCAGCAGGGTCATTGACGTAATTTGCGTTGAGTGGATCTGCATTCGCGAATCCGAATAGTATAGAAAAAGACAGCATGTAACCTCCTAATAGTTCTTTATGCATGATGTATGTAAAATCATTAAAAGGGTACTACTTTTGGTAATACAGTGCAATAGTATTTATAGAGAAAATTATTGCAAGGAGCAGGAGATATTTCATGAACGTTTTTTTTTCGTAAAATCTATGCAACACTACATCGAAATGAGTTTTTTTCGTATTATACCGTGTGAAAATCTCTTTCCCAATAAATGAAATGAAGCAACATCTCTCTCCACTAGAACAAATTTCTATTACATGGTCGAAAGGAACCCTTGAAATTCATGAGTCTCGAGGTTTTTTCCATATTTCAGAAAAAACATCTTCTTCGATATCTCCAACCATTACAGAACGAAATCAAACACAGGCAGGCGAAGATGCGGTCCTAAAAGTGAAGGACCATGTTGGTCTGCTGTCTTATCGGTCTGTTTCATCCAACGAAGGGGTTCTCACAGTGCAAGCTCCTCCGGAATTTTCAAAAATACAGATTTCCTATTCAGCCCAAGAAGATGAATCTATCTTTGGATGTGGAACGCAGCTCTCAAAACTTAATCTCAAAGGTAGTGCACTGCCAATCTTAACAAGAGAGCCTGGAATAGGGAGAGGAGTACAGCCTCTTACTTTTTTTATGGAACGTATGTTTGGAGCTGGAGGGGAATGGCATTGTACAAGTGCACCATCTGCATGGTTTTTGAGTACACAAGGGTTTGGGATTTGTATAGAAAATGAAGAGTTGGTTCAATTGGATTTTGAGAATCCAACCGAGCATCGATTGACCATACATTCTGCACATGTACAACTTCGTATTTTTTATGGGAACACACCCAAAGAGATTTTGAAGGAATACACAAAGCATATAGGAAGATTCCCTGTATTACCAGACTGGTTTCACAATGGGGCGATCATAGGCCTACAAGGAGGATCTGCCAAAGTTCGAAAACAACTTGCACTATTGGAAGAGCATAAGTCTCCAGTCAGTGCATTTTGGCTACAAGATTGGGTTGGGGGTAGGAAAACTTCTATTGGGAAGCAGCTTTGGTGGAATTGGGAACTTGATGATCAGGTGTATCCAGATTGGGATATGCTACGAGAAGAGTTACACAAAAAAAATATAAAACTTCTTTCCTATATCAATCCATTTCTTGTTGATAGTGAAAGTAAAGGGAATGCCAAGCGTATTCTTTTACAGGAAGCGATGGAGAATGATTATCTTATCAAAAATCAACAAGGAGACCCGTACCCGATTCAGAATACTTCATTTCATGCATACCTTATCGATCTGAGTAATCCTCAAGCTCAACATTGGATCAAAGAAGTAATCAAAGATCAGGTATTATCCACGGGAGTGCATGGATGGATGGCTGACTTTGCAGAGGCGCTTCCATTTGATGCCGTTCTTCATTCTGGAAGTACAGAAGAATGGCACAACCGCTATCCTGTAGAGTGGGCAAGAGTCAATCGAGAAGCGATCAAAGAAGCAGGTAAGGAAGGGGAAGTCGTCTTTTTTCATCGTGCAGCGTTCACGAAAAGTCCCAAGTATAGCACATTGATGTGGATGGGAGATCAGCTTGCAGATTGGGGGAAAGAGGATGGTTTACACTCTGCTGTGATTGGGCTTCTATCCTCAGGTTTTAGTGGTTTTTCTATCAATCACGGTGACATAGGAGGGTACATTGCAACAACCCCTCCGAATATTCCATTTCCGATTCCAGGATTCGCTCATCGCCGAAATAAAGAATTACTAATGCGTTGGACGGAATGCTTTTCATGTACAGCGGTCTTTCGTACCCATGAGGGAAATCAGCCTACAAGACATGTTCAAATCGATCATGATGCACAGACGGTTATACATTTTGCAAAGTTCTCTCGTTTGTTTGTTGCTCTTCATTCATATCGAGTAGCACTATTTCAAGAAGCGGCCAGGAAGGGGTATCCAGTTGTTCGTTCTATTGGGTTCGTATATCCCGATATTGTAGAGGAAAGAGATTGTACGACGCAGTTTTTTCTTGGAGATGATATTTTGATGGCGCCTGTTTTGAGCAAGAAGACGAATTCTGTGCGCTGTTTTGTACCCGATGATGATTGGGTCCTGTGTTGGAGCAACAAAGAATATACAAAGGGATGGCATACCATTCCAGCTCCAATAGGAGAGCCATGTATTTTGGTGAAAAAAGAGACCCAAGCGCATCGTCTTCTTCAAGATTTTCTAAAAGAGGAGCAGTCCTAATACTTTCTACGTTATTTGGTAGGCACTTTTCCAATCGTAGAATTAGAGGTTAATTCACCTTCTACTGGAATTTGAATCTCTGTGATTCCATACTGATCTAGGGATTTTAATTCTCCAGCATCGGTTTGGGCATCTGCATTCGAATCAACCCAGAACATAAGACCGTTGAGTTCATTTCCTTTGACGACACCATCTCCATCTTTGTCGAAAACAGCACGAAGTTTTTCATATCCATTTGCATAGACTTCGTTTCCATTTCGATCGAATTCAGACATCATCTCGGTGTTGTCATCAATCGTTCCATTTCCATTGTGATCCCATACAAGGAATCCATCGTTGGTTCCTTTTTTGAGCCATTCGGTACGTTCGGCATCTGCACGTGAGCCCCAGAAGTAGTCATAGTTATCTGTGCCGAGTCTTGTCCACTCACCAACCCATTCTCCAGCGTTGTTGTATAGTTTGGCGCCAGCATGAGTAAAGTTTCCATCCGATTGTTGTGGATTCCATCTACCATTTCCACCGATGATATCTCGTGTTCCATCTTCATATACCGCTCGTCCGTTGGGTAATGCAGGCGCATCCAAACCGGGCATATCTGTTGAGGAAACAAATGCCCAAGATGAACGACTGGGATCGATATCAAAGAGGACAGTCTCTCCATTAATGGTTCCATTTGCTAGATTGCTGCCTGAGTCGGTATCAAGGATACCGTCTTTGTCTAAGTCAAACACCAAAGGATCGGACTCACGCTCACGTTCGCGCTCGCGATCTCTTTCTCGTTCACGCTCTCGTTCTTCATCTCGTTCTCGATCTCCGCGAAGATCGACACGCTCTGAAGTTTGTGCATCTTCATTGTCGAACCAGACCTCCCAAGTTTGGATCTCTTCTCCGATGACATCAATTTTGAGAGATTCTGTGTCGGTGAGCCCCCCAGGATCTCGAACTGTAGCACTCACGGTGAATGAATCGCCAGCAATCATCCCCAACTCAGGGATATTGAAGCTGAGTTTGATCCAGGTCGTCCCTTTTTCTTCTCCTTGGCCCGTGATATTTCCAGACCAGTTGTAGTTCCAATCAAGAGGATCCCATTCTGCATCACGTGCATTGAAATATACATCAACAGCTTCTTCGTCAAACATGACCTCTGTGGAGCGAGTATAAACAGAACAGATCTCCGGTGCTGTATTTTGGGAGTTTGGTGATATTGTCTGTCCACTTCCTCCTTGTTTTGTTTGTGATTCTGCAACTTGCATATTGAGATTGGGAGTACTTAGAGCAGATTCTTGTGCAGCAGAAACTTGACTACTATCAAGTGTAGGTGTTGCTGCACTCGGTGTCGATGATTTTTTGCTTTGTGCGCTTGGATCGGATGAGTTGATTTCCGGAACCTGTGGAGTTGCTGTTTTGGAAGGTGTTCCAGACTGAGTAGGTTTGCCAGAACGCTTCGATAAAAAAGAATCGATATCAGAAAGAGAGTTACGACTGGCGTCGTTTGGAAGAGCTCCCTGTATGAGTGGATTTCCTTTTACGCCGAGAATATGTCTTTGAATGAGTAGGCCATCGCTTAGTGGATCGGATTTACCTTCTCCTGTAATATCCAGATCGCCCGATTTCTCTAGTTGCCCCATGTATCCTTCTGCTTCAATACTGCCAATGGCAACGTTTAGACCAGTCATAAGAGCATCACCACGAAGACCAAACTGATAGCGCATAATAAGATTGGCATCTGTCGCTGTAGCAGAGCCATCTCCATCTATGTCGAATGCGACTCCTCGTTGAATGTTTCCGATACGTCCAGAGTTTGAGCCAAAATTAGCACTTTCTTCATTTTGTGACTCATTAATCGTTTCACTGATTTCAGGATTTGGTGATTTATGTTCTTTCATAGAGGACTCATGTAAAGTGTTTAATTTATTCTTGACTTAGATCTAGATAGTAACAACAAGGAAAACGAGTTTATTGTAAAATCTACATTCTAAGTCGTATTTGCGTTGTTTTATGGATAGCTTTGATTGAAAAAAAGATAGATGATATTTCTTGGTTGAAATTATAAAATCGCAAAACATAAAATAAAATCTTCTCGTGCTGTATATGGCGAAGTTTGAACAAATTGTTATGTGGTTATCTAAAATGGACAATTAATATGGATCGATTTGTAAAACAAAATCTTAGTGTATGTATATATATCGTATTTGTACTGTGTGTTCTAGTCTCTTGTTCTTCGGAATCCAATCAGTCTACTTTGGAAGAACCACAAAAGTATTTAAGTTTAAATCCGGCGATTACAGAGACTATTTTTTATCTGGAAGGACAAGAGCAATTGTTGGGCCGTAGTGATTACTGTAAAACTCCAGAAGAGGCAGATAAACTCCCTTCTTTTGGAACTGCGTTGACACCAAATTACGAAGCGATAGCACGGGTACATCCCAAGTCAATTTTTACCGATGTTTCGTCTGGAACACAGCTAGATTCATTGGAGCAACTGGCTCCAGTCATTCAGTTACCGTGGTTGAGTATCGATGATATACAAGGATCGGTCATAAAATTAGGAGAACTGTTAGATAAAAAAGAGCAAGCTTCTGCTCTTGCTGCAGAGATTCAAAATACTTTTTTGCCCGCCTTAGAGGCAGAATCTCTTTCTCTCCTTATGCTTATGGAAGGAAGTGATATCCAAAAGGGACAGCTATGGTTTATGAAAAAGGGCTCTCTACATGGAGCTGCGATTGAAGCCGCTGGCTTTAGAAATGGAGCTCCTGATCTTCTCAATGGTCCTCCGAGCATGTCTTTGGAGCAATTGATAAAACAAGATCCCGACATGATTGTCTTTTTGGCTTCAAAATCGATAGCGTCCGATACAAAAGAACAATTGAGCCGTTCTCTTGATATTATGCCTATGCTAAAGGCGGTACAAAAGAAAAGAGTTGGGGTGATAGATGGTGAAAATCTTATGGGAGTAGGGCCAAGTGCCATTCATTTGGTTGAGAAGATTCGTTCAGAAGGAAAGCGTTTATTGGGAACGGAATAATGCTGATTGCAGAAAATGTGCAATATAACGTAGGTGCTAAAGTAATCCTCGATAGTATCAGCATTCAAATTCCACTGCACAAGATGTATGTGATTATCGGTCCCAATGGTTCTGGAAAATCTTCTTTATTGCGTTGTTTGTCTGGTTGGAATATTCCCAGCGCTGGTTTGGTGCGATATGGGCAAGAAGAAGTCTCTGGGATTTCTGCAAAGCGTCGAGCATCGATTATGTCATTTCTTCCACAAAGACCTCGTATGACGGAATCAATCCCTATTGTAGATGTTATTGCGGCGGCACGGTATCGGTTTTCAGAATCTCATCGAGAGAGTAAATTGAGCGCGAGAGCACTACTAGAAGAAAATCATTTGGGGCACTTGGAAGATCGAGACTGGGATACCTTGTCGGGGGGGGAAGCACAACGCATAGCACTGCTGACCATGAAAGCACAAGATGCAGACCTATGGATTTTGGATGAACCGGCGAATCATCTTGACCCAGCTGTACAGAAGGAAATGTATCAATCTCTCATTCATGAATGGAATGAGGGCAGAACGATGATTGTAGTAACGCACAATATTAACCTTATTTTGGCTGCAGTTCCGACATCAGAGTATGAACGTGTTGCGGTTATGGGTCTAGATGAGGGAAAAATGCAATTTGAGCGTACACTTTCCGATCCAGATATCGTACACAAGATTGGAGATTTATACCAATTACCGATTCAAACGATTACGGCCTTTGGGAAAAAACAATTTATATTTGGCTCTCCACAATGAATCGAATTGTATTGGTCTGTCTTTTGTGTCTGTGTGCGATAATTTTAGCACCTTGGATTGGTTCTACATCACATGCCGACCTCACGAGTTTTATTTTTTGGCAGCTTCGTGCTCCTCGTGTTCTTACTGGTGTTGTTGTTGGGTGCACGCTTGGGATTACAGGTGCTTCTTTTCAGGCTTTATTTGGCAATCCTCTTGCCTCACCAAGCACGACAGGAACAACAGCAGGAGCTTCTTTGGGTGCGCTATGCGCGCTGCTTCTCTTTCCCAATGAAGGGTGGTTTCTCGATCTTGGAGTACCATTTTTTGCGTTTTGTGGAGCCATGATTGTGTCGATTCCGATCGCGTTACTCGCTTCCAAAAGAAATATTCATATTGAGGATATTCTTCTTGCGGGTATTGCTCTAACGTTGGCTTCTGGAGCCGTAACAACAGGATTGCAGTTCCAAGCGGATATAGCGGCAACATATCGTGCAGTACAGTGGTCTTTGGGGTCTTTGGCGCAGGTGGGCTATCAATCGACGTATTTTGTTCTCCCTCTTTGTAGTATTGCGTGTGTCGGAATTTTATGGCAGACCAAAGCACTCGAAACCATGATTTCTGGTGAAGAGCAGGCGTTTACACAGGGGGTGAATATCCGATGGGTGCGCAGTACGGTGTTGATTTTCGGTGGACTGGGGGTAGCCATAACGGTTGCGTGGTGTGGACCGATTACGTTTATTGGTTTGGTTGTTCCACACATCGTTCGGATTGTTTTTAACAATACAAGGAGGATTTTATTTCCGATGTCTGGTATTGTGGGGGCAGCATTTCTTGTACTTTGTGACGCAATTGCTCGTGTGTTGCTGGATGGTAGAGAGCTTCCCGTTGGTGTTTTGACCGCTCTTATTGGTGCGCCGATACTCATATTTTTGGTTCTTCGACGTCGACGTTTTTGAGTGGTGTGTGAAATATTTTCCATAAGTTTGATGATGTGACGCTTTGTGTGGGAAGGTGTTAAGAGACATACATCCTTCTTATGAGAGTTGCCATGCCAAAAGGAACCATCGTCGCGGGCGCGATTGCCCCGCATCCTCCGCATCTTGTGTATGCGGAGAATCCTGACCAGAATGAACCCACAGCAGAATGTGGCTGGGAAACGCTTCGTTGGGGATACGAACGTCTGCGAGAATCATTA
>NYTD01000027.1 GCA_002683315.1 Deltaproteobacteria bacterium
CGCCTTCTTGCTCAACCTCTACCAAGAAATGTCCTCCCTGATAGACTTCTGTAACTATTCCTTCAAATTCGATTGATTCTTTATCTTCGTTATCACTTGGCACGTGTTGCTCCGCTACTTTTGGGTTTGTTGATTAATTGATACAAAAAAATATATAAAATGAAGTACATTCTTCATAATAAGAACTCTAATAACACGTCCCATTTAAAATAGAGGTTGTTTTCCATGCAATTGCTCACATTCTCTCTCATCAACTATTTAGCATGTAGTGCCGGCTTTCAAAAAGAAGGCTCTGAAGTCAATCTTCAACCGACGACAGAACCCACTTCGGAACCAACATCTTCCCCTACATCCGAACCTAGCTCTAGTCCGACCACTGAACCGACTACAGAACCTTCGGAAGAATGTCCAGACAATGAGGAAGAGTCATCCATAACCCCTCTAAGTGATTGTACCTATACTCCTAATCCAACAGGGACTCCATTCT
This sequence comes from Deltaproteobacteria bacterium, assembly GCA_002683315.1. Taxonomy (GTDB): domain Bacteria; phylum Myxococcota_A; class UBA796; order UBA796; family UBA796. The sequence goes on from NYTD01000027.1 coordinate 488, forward strand.
CTGCGACCATTGAATGGGGTATGAGTCATGAGCTTATCGATCCAGCAACGGGTGATCTTGTTTCTGCATATTCCTTTGCAGATGAAAGTGAAATGACCGGAACCTTTCAAGCTCCTGTTGTTGGAAATCTTACAGATGACAATGAAGATGGATTCATCAACGATAAGGACATTCCTGATATCGCTCTGGTGATGGGAAATGAATTTGGGGAAGACAGCGGTGTTATTCGTCTCATATCCGGTAGAGGAGACGTCATTCACGATACAATCGGTTGGTCATCGTTTAACAATACCTCTTATGCACCAGCTATTTTTGCCGGCTTGGCGACTGGGGACATTGACGGTGATGGGAAATATGAGATCGTCACAATGGTTACCGAATCCGATCTTACAACATGTCATCCTGCAGCATATGAAATCACAAGCAATCGAACTTTGACACTACAGGCTGTATCGGAAGAGACATTATGGTGTAATGTCATCAACAATTCTCATCACGCTGCCCATGTCCCTTCTTTGGGAGATATCGATAATGATGGAAATATCGAAGTTTTATTTGGCGACAGCATATATGAAGGAGACAATTTAAATCTTCGTTTTGCAGGTGGTTCAGGTGCTGGATGGAATAATTCATGGTTTGAATATCCCAATGGATACTGGAATTCCGGCTATCACTCTTTTATGTATGATGTTGATGGAGATGGAAACACATTAGAACTCGTTTCTGGAAAAACAATCTATAACAATGATGGATCTGTTTATTGTGAATTAGACACCGACAACGATGGCTACCCCGCGATCGCAAACATCACATCAAATACGGGACCTGAGATTGTACTTACAGCAAATCAGCATGTTTCCATCTACTCTTCCGTAGAAGTAGGAGGAGTATGCGCAGAAATTGATACCATATCCAACAGCCCATATGAAGATTCAAATTTGTCTAGTATTCTTGAACTAGAGCATCCCGATTGCGATCTCTCAAGAAGGTCCTTTGGTGGTCCACCAACCATTGCTGATTTTGATGGGGATGGTTCTGCAGAAATCGGAGTCTCCGGAGCATGCTGGTATACCATATATAAGCATACATCTTCCAGTGGTCTTTTTCGATATGCTATGGCACAGACTCGAGATTGGTCCAGTGCATCCACTGGCTCTACTGTCTTTGACTTTGATGGAGATGACCGCGCAGAGATCGTCTTTGCCGATGAAGATGCCTTGTATGTGTGGGGATTTGATGAAACCCAGAGTAATCCTTGGGAAAAACTCGTCCCCTATCTCGTGGATGAAAATCATAAATCTTGGACCATTCACGAATATCCAACTGTTGCGGATGTCGATGGGGATGGTAAAGCTGAAATTATCGTTTTGAATTCCCCCCGTCCAGATTTTATGGATGAATATGGCCTATATGTTTTGGGTGCGGCTGATGACAACTGGGTTAGCGCACGCTCTTGGTGGAATCAGCATGCATATTATGTCACAAACATCGAAGATGATGGTACTATCAGTGTGTCAAGTCCAAACTATGCCCCATTCAACTCAGACAATCTAAATAGCTTCCGACAACAAGCTCCAGGTAGCTTTGGCGAAAAAGCAGCACCAAACCTTTTCCTTGAAGGTTCTGAACCATGTCAGATTGAATGTGGAGACTTTGAAGTACAGCTTCAAATCGGTAATGAAGGTGAATTTATTACCACCTCGGCAGGATTATATCTTTCCTTATATGGTATCTCTGGGAGTACTTCGACACTTATTGATACACTAGAAGTACCTTTTGATATATACCCAAGCACGTTGTCACAAGGTCTAACATTTACTGTTTCCAATTGGAGTCAATACGATACAATCGAAGCTATTATAGATGACCCTCAAATGGCTCCTGACTCATGGGGATTTGCAAAAGAATGTGATGAAAATGATAATAAATACGTTATCTTCTTACAGGATTTGTGCGAATAATTTACATTGAGGTTTACATGCATATTTTAATTGTAGATGACAGTAAGATTATGCGTCAGATCTTGAAAAGAGCACTGGTTAAAGTTGGGTATTCTGATGTCCATGTTTCTGAAGCCGCAAACGGTCTTGAAGCGTTGGATTCTTTTCGAAAAGACAAACCCGATATTATTCTGTCCGATTGGAATATGCCCGACATGGATGGTATGGGACTTCTTCAAGCGATTCGTCAAGAAGACCCACATATACCGTTTGGATTTATTACAGCACAAAGCACTGCAGCACTACGGGAAAGCGCACAATACTACGGAGCACACTTCCTTTTATCAAAACCATTTACTCCAGAAACGCTTAACGCCGCGATTCAGTCTGTATTGCTATAACGAGAAAAAAGAAGGATATAGGCATTGCCGCCTCCAAATCGTTCTCTTTCATAATAAATAGGAACCATCTGATATTGTTTCAAAAATGATGGATGCTCATATAATGCTGTTTCTCCCATCCAGTACTGTAATGATAGTTTTTTCCCTGCCGGTTTGATAAAAGAATTAAATACAACGAGCTCTGGTTTGCGCTGTAATACATATTCTACATCATATTTTTGATGCAATCCTCCTTTTGCATGATGAGCGATGAATCTATCGTTTAAACCTGTCATATCGATAAAATTATAATCAGATAAAAGGTAGGGCAAAAAACCTGCATGATTGATAGCAATTGTCGCTCCTTTTGGAATATTCTTGCGTATATCAAGAGCGATCTCTTTTGATATATTGTACAACCCCCCCTCTTGAAATCCTGTGATGGGTAGTGTTTTCCCCTGTATCATTGCAGGCCATGCTGCAAAAGGAGTGCTGAATGGAAACAAAAAATACGTAATGACAATAAGAAATCGATAGCCTCTGGCTATTTGAATCGAAGTCATGATGATGATAAACGGAAACATTGGAACCAACATTCTTCCCCACGTCATCCAATCTCCACCACCCAATATGACAATGCATACTTGTGCCGTGCATCCCATAAATAGAGAGAGCAATAGGGTTCCAATAGAAGAACGAAAGGTCAAACCAATCGTCAACAAGCAAAGCAATACAGGTGTAGCATACATGAATCCATCGCCTAGTCTTTCCAAAAGGGAAGCGCCTACTTTGGCATAATATGTATTGGGTAACCAAGCATCAAAGTAGAGTAATCGAAATAAAAAGTATACAATCGTTGGAAGCCATGCCCAAAAAATAAACCCTCGTTTTTGAGGATGGACTCGAGCCCAAAGAATAGACCATGGAATCATAAGTAAAAAACCTTCAGGACGAGTCAAGCCCAACAATAAAACCCAATATCGAAATGAAGGTATATGTATAGAAACAAAAGATGCCAAAAAACATAGCATAAAGAGCCCTGTTTCCATACCACTTAAAGACCAGTAATAAACAGAACCAAAACATAATAAAACAGCTACCGATATCAATCCCAATATTGATTTATAATTGAGAATGATTATCATTATCAATACCGTACCGAGGATGGATAAAACACCAATTATTAGGGAAAAAATAGGAAGTGGAACCCCAAATAATTTTCCAATTGTTAGCAAAAAGATCCAAAGTGGAGAAGAGAATCCCTCAACTGGTAATTCACCCTTATTCCATACAATTCCATTACCATCGACAATATGATTCACGTATCGATAGAAAATGAATGCGTCATCAGTAGCATGAGGAGCATAATGATAGACATGAGCACTAAATACGAAGAAAATAAGTAAATATAAGAAAAAATTTAGCAAAGATAATTTCATTGTTTTGGTTCAACCTTGAAAAAATGTAAATGTCAAAAAATCATGTAAAAACAAAAACAAAAATTGTACAATTTTCCTATGGACGTTTTGTTTAAGTATGCTAATGAAAACTCATAATTGTTTTGCTCTAAGTGTTCTTTTGAAAGTGAGGCCGCACATGAACAGTAAAATCCGTCTATATTCTATCCTTAACCGTTATCCTGAAGTAGAGTCTCTCATTTCTGCATATGATGTAGATCCTGAAGACGACAATATCCTCTCATTGAGTATTGAAAGTTTTTGTGACTCATACGATGTTGACTTAGAAGACTTTCTTATGGATCTTGAAGAAATCATCAACGACAGTAAAAGTGCCCAATGGCTTGAAGATGCTGATGAGCAATGGACTGAAGGATTTACTGAAGAATTTGAAGAAGAGAATTCTTCTTTTGGCTCAGACGAATTCAATGAGGATTCAGACGACAATGTTGATGATTTTGAGTAGAAACGAGTAAAAGAACAAAAATCGAACCGAAAAGCAGTACGTTTCGATTTTACTTGGGTAATAGAGCGACTCTAACACCAGCCTTGTTATCTATTGTGTGCTCTGAGCTTTTTCGATTGTCCAATTGGACGCTCCTTTAAACTTCTCTCTGATATTTTTCACATCATCACTTGTAATCGCTGGCTCTTTGTTGTATGTGGCTGAATTGTTCCAAGAAGTTCGAATATACATAATCACATTCGCTATTTCCTGGTCTGTAAGAACATTTCCCCATGGTGCCATCACATTGTTATATGTCTCACCATTGACTTCGATGGGCCCCTTTAGGCCATGAAGTACAATCTTGATGGGAATAGTACCTTTTAGCCATTGAGATCCATTCAATGGAGGATAACGTGTTGGCACACCTTGTCCATTTGCTTGATGACAGTGAATACAAAAGGTTTGATAGACTTCTGCTCCACTTCTTTTTTCTGTATCTGCAACATGACACGAAAAGAGGAAGGAAAGAAAATACATTATTATTTATGTTCCTTCTTAATCTCAGATTTTGCTTTTCCAATCCTTGAACAAATATAGTTCAAAACAGTCGCATCACAAACAATGTGATCTTGGTGAACCATTGCTTGATTATAATCTTTGAAATTGTGGGATAAGTCATGCAGAATCACAGATTTATATATTTTAGATTTTACAACTTCATTTATAGGATTTGACTTGGACATTTTTTGCTCTTCGAATTCTTTTGTTGAAGTTTTAACCTTATTTGGAGCACTCTATACACATACGAAAAGAGTTTTGGATAGTAATGATTTCATAACAATCTCATTGTACAACCATACCGGAAATACATAACTTCTAATGATAAATCTGAGAAGCAAAGATCGTTATCTACCTTAAGGAACATAAAAAAATCAAAATTAATCGTCAATTATCTCTGACATACAGTATATTTACGTTATTAGGCGCATCTGGATTTTAAACTCTCAAAAAAGAGAAATCGACAGTATATTACTCAATCAATACATAATGGAGTCTAAAGTTATGGTAGAGAAAGTTACAGAATCAAGTCAACTTCCACCTGATGAATACTTGACAGAAAATGAAGTTTGGGAGCTTTATAATCAACTCTTAGACCAGCAAGATTCACTTATGGAAAGCACTGTAAAAGCAATGAACGAACTCACTGAATTCAAAGATAGCGATCCTGATAGTCTTGACTTAGCCGTATCGCAATCAAATCGAGAACTCTCTTTGCGATTTGCAAATCGAGAACGAAGAATGCTCGGTAAAATCCGTCACTCGCTTGAGCGTATCCATGATGGAGAGTATGGTATGTGTGCAGCTTGTGGTGATCCTATTGGGTACAAGAGACTTTCTTTC
>NYTD01000028.1 GCA_002683315.1 Deltaproteobacteria bacterium
AGAAGAACCCCCCGTTACAGCATCTGTACCATCATCGAAAAGACCATTGACAAGAGAAGTAACAGAAGCACCTGCTGGGTCTGTATCTTCTGATGCGGCCGCAAGAGCTGCTGGACCAGTAAATTGAGGATCGTCGTTGGCTTCTCCCACGATGACCGATACCGTAGCAGGTGTCTGACCAATACCATCTGTGGCTGTTGATGTATCAATTACGATTGTCGATGGAGTTAGTGTTGTAGTTGTGTACGTTACAGAAGACGAAGAATCTATTGGATAAACACTTAATCCTCCGACAGCTGTAGTCTTATTAAAATGCTGATCGGGAACAAAGCGAAGAAAATCAGTTGCATCCAAAGCCAAAGCAGTTGTAGAAGAATAGGAAGTCACTGGTTCTACATCTACCCATGTGGTACCATCAAGAGAATATTCCCAATGTCCAACACCGCTAAACTCTGCGACAGAGCCAATCGCAATACCCTGCAGGGTCTGACCGGAATCCGAATCTGAAAAGAAAGAAGAGAATATTGTACTGATTGTGCGTGCATCTCCTGTCGTGTCACTTCCCGCCTTATCTTCTGTGATGGTAAGATCAGTAATGGCTGTAAATGTGGGGTCATCTTCTACACTGCTTACACTTGTTCCCAAAGTAGCTGCACTCGCAGAAACATGTGTATGCGCAATGTTGCTGAAGTCATATGTGACCGGAGACGCTTTATCTGTTGTAAATGTCTCTGCGAGAGAATCTTCGACAAGGTGGGCCTCAAGGCCAGTTGGTGCTCCTGTAAAATCTCCAACAGGAACAAAACGAAGTTCTGCGCTTGTATCCAAAAGAAGACCATTTGTGGCCGAAACAGTCACATCTGTTGCGATTGCACTCCATGTACCCAATGAACTTAAACGATACTCCCAGACTCCTTCAGTAACCGAATCTGCACCATTAGAGACAATTACGACACCAGAAAGAGAATCTCCAGATGTTGCGTTGGGAACCGCTACCGAACTTCCATCCAAGACAATGTCTTTATCATCATCAAACACGGGAGAAAATAGATCACTGACCGTATCTCCTGCTGGTGTGAAGTCATCTTCTGTACTTGCTGCCAGAGTTGGATTACCACTCCCCAGATTAAATACAGGAGCATCATTCACGGCTGTGACAATCGAGGTTAGGACTTGTTCTGAGACAAGGCAACTACCATCAAACTCTTGGCCTGCTGTATCTATGTCGTACGCAGTTCCTGTGGTTGGAGTCAAAGCAATACAATGTGCAGAACTGGCGATGTCATCATTGAAGAGTACTTGAAAATCGATCCCGTGCTCTGCTACCGAACGATTGTAGTCTGTTGATGGTGCAAAACGAAGGAAGTCTGTTTTGTCTATAAAGATCGCCGAGTCGACGTCAGAAGAGGCGGCGATTGGAGTCCATACAGAACCATCTGCAGAATATTCCCACGTACCTTCAAAACTCTCAGACGTATTGTCATAAACCAATACACCATATAACGCTTCTGTATTGGTATCGATGGTGATGGTCGAGGCAAACATCGTCTCAACATCTTGCAGTGTTCCTGAATTATTCCCCGCCACATCTTCATTGATTGTACTGACCAAATCGGCGCTCGAAGCAGTAAGAACATAAGAATCTGGCAACAGACTCTCTCGCTCTTCTTTCGATACCTGTTCATTATTTTCAGGCGCACCGCTCCCTCGAGCGTTATTCTTCTCGGTCTCGGTACAAGCATACAACGCACTAAAGATAAACAGTGAAATTATATTTGTTCTACGCATATCGAACCTCAACCTTTATTTCCGATGGGCATTCATATCTACCAATACCAAGCATTGCTGACGCAATCGCTGGATCTGCTCTGGCTCAAGCCATTCCCATTCCGCAATGGAATCTCCGAGCCCAACCGCAGATAATTTAGGCTCTGTTTCATACTGATCATAATATGGTGTAACAACAATATCCAAGCTTCCTTCTTTCACTTCAGGAACAGGAATCTTTTTATCCTCATACGTCTCTTGCTCTACCGCAACAGGTTCTGGTTTATGAATCACCACGTCTGTGTCTTCGGAAGGAATTTCTTCTTCTGAGTCCGTTTCTTCAAAAAACGGCAAAAATGAAGACCCCTCTTCTTCTTCTTTCTCTACCTCAAAGAATCGACTGATGTGATCGGCCTCTTCTTCTATTTCCTCAACTACATTTCCTACTTCTTCCACATCAAACTCTTCAGGTGCTTCGGGTAGAAATATCATCTCTTCTTCGAGTTTTTCCATATTGAGATAGTATGGTTTCGGAGATGTAACTCCTCGTTTACCCTTCTTTTGTAATCGACCTACAGACAGCCACTTTCTCAAAGCATCACCCTCAACACGCGGAACCCACAAACCTGCAAAATTCGCTGCTAACTTAGGACCTATAGGAAGCCAAATATCATACTTACTGTTTTGATATCGATCCTCTTCTGGCTCTTTATCCACAAAACTCATGTGAAATGCACTACGCATCTCTACAGGAAGTAACCCAACATCAAGTTGAAAGTTCAACGTTTCACCACTATCTGTAATCAGATCACGCAAACGCGTGGTTCCCATAGCCATCAAGACTTTATTTGTAGGTTTGGCATACGTCAATCGTTTGGACATATTTCCAAACCAGATCCAACCATACAACTTAGACGATCGTTTCTTAGCAAGATCTATGGTATCTTTAATTCGCTCATCACCAGCACTCCAAATAGGAAAATGGAAGTGAATGATAGATAAAAGTTGCGCTACAGAGACCACATCAGGGACTGTAACCTGTCCCAATACCACCCAACGTTCCACATTACTTTGCCGACCATCTGCTGGCATCTTTCCACTTTCTGTTACATCCCAAGAAAGAGTATCTTTTTTCTCGAGCATATTGAGCAAGTCTATGTTGTCGGTAAACAAAGAGAGCACATTGAATGTCAGACTTCTCTCTGCTTTCACAAAAGGCTGTCCACAACGACCACACCATTCTCCAGGCTCAAACTCATAATCGCCAGAATACAACTGTCCACAGATCTCACCCCACAAAGTAGGATTAGAACAGGCATATACCTGGCCATTCTTAGGCTTCCCGCCAAGACATCCCTCCACACCGGTAGCTGAAGCATATTCAAGTAGTTTATATAGTCTGAGAATCATAGATGTAGAAATAAAGCGTCGATCTCTAAATGATACGGCTGCACAAAGCGAAACAAAACTAAAAAATATCCACATCGGAACAGTTATTTGTCCATCCCAAACAGGGCGAAGCAACGTACCCGGAAGATATCCATTTCCTGATATACCTCCTACCTGACACACCAATTCTTTTTTGGCACCCCAAAATTCATGCGCTGAAATAACGGTTCCCTTGTATATATCTGTACAAGAGTAAGAAAACCCTGATGTAGCAAGATTGCTCAACACATATACAATCATCAAGGATAGAATACATGAGAAGAAAGCAATCCAAGAAGGCTTCCTTCTACCCATCAAATACACTTGACGAGACATTGCCCAACTGACGACCGCAACCAATGCTCCAAAAAAAACATAGAGCTCTGTCATCGTTAAAGGCTTACCTACAGCAATCGCTGATGTCAGTCCCTTTACCTTCCAAATACAAAACCCTGAGATCGTGATCGGAAGAAAGCTCTCTACAGCCATCTCCTTACCGCGCCAAAAGCCAAGTGACTTGAGAGGCTCCAAACTCATTTACGCTTCCCCTTCTTTTGGTAAAACATCAGCATATGGTCCTGCGCCATCACGAGATCCAATAAGTTGCAAAAGCTCTGTTGATACTTGTTCCACAACCAAAAGTTGTTGTCTCAATGTCTTAAGCATACACACCCTGTCCATCGTGGTCGTTGGGTACGTAAGTAGCATGGAACGAGTGGCCTGTAACGAAGCTGCAGCAACTGTCTGATAACGAAACCAGTTTTTTCCAAGAACTTCACTACCCCATGCATTTCCTTGTGGCTCTGCCGTCCAGACAGAACGCTCAAGATCTTCGAATCTTTTGAGGAGGATGTTGATCACATCATGTGAAGGGTGATAAATCCGTCGAAAATCTGTCGCCCAGTCTTTTTGATTCCCTATCGATACCGCGAGAGGAAGATATTGTGGACGAGATATCAATGGAACATCAACAAAACCAATCTTGGCTCGCACCTTATCTCTTGCTACGACGACACCACCCGCAAGCTCTACACTTTCGATTTCAGGGGTCATAACAAGAGCAGCATATACTTTTGGTCCATTACTGGTTGGCCATTCAATATATTGACGTTCTTTTATTTCAAGTAATACTGCTTCTCCACTTGCATCACGAAGTACTGCAGTTCCAGGTTCAAGAACAACACACGGAGATTGTGGATCTGGATTTTTTGTTCCAGGAGGACCTCCTGAAGACCATCCTCCTGCTATTTCCAATCCCTGTAAAATAATATTTGGCGTTTCAGGAGCAAGTGAATCAAGATATACCGAAAGCATTCTATGCGGAATATCTGCAATGGCCTGCAAACTGTCTTGATCCAAAACAGCACCTTCTTTTGGTCGAAAACTATGAAAGAAACTCATGATCCTGCCTCCGTCGAACGATCACGTTCTATGATAATTCGTACGCTTGCCCAAATCGGCAAAAGTCGTAAAAAATCTTTTGGAAAGCCAACTTCTTCTTTCCATGTAATCAATACATCTTCTTTCACAAGATCAAATTGCTCTTCTTTTTTTGGTGGTTGAAAACATAAAAAACCAGAACGAATCTGCATCTTCGATTTGGAAGATGGTTTGCTTCGATGTTTCCACCACTGCCACTCATGAGAGACCAAAATTTCTCTTGATACTTCTTTCTCTGTTGGAGACTGCGAAGCTTTGATCGGAAGATCCCGACCGATGATATCAACCAGCATCTCTTTTGCTTTTTGTGCCGTGCCTGAATTTTTATGCCATGCAGGAAGACGAGCGATTAACCGAGAAAGAGCCTGTGCATCATTTTGATGAATCTCTTTCCCCACCCCGTATACTTCAGCCAACAAGACAAGCAACTCGGGAACAGGACTAAAGGGAGACCAATAGTATTTTCGTGTCGCCATCAACCATTCCATCTGCGCATAGATATATGTCAGTGCTTCTAGTACAGTTGGATCTCCATTTTTTTGTGATGCATGTGCTGTCCGAGACATGATACTCGGTAAAAAATAACTCAAAGGACGATGTCTGAAAACTTTTCCATCTCGTTTATGCTCAAAGACAAAACCCTCCAGATTAGGGTCTAGATCCCCATCAACCCAATCCAAGTCTTTTATATCACCATTGGCTACATCTGTAGCCCACTCTAGGGCTGCAACTCGAGCGTGTAAATGAGAAAAGTTTGCAGGTAGATCAGACATCAAGAACCTCGACATCTACAATTCCGGCATTGAGAAGCAATTGCTTATTGGGTATATCTTCTTCTTGGTGATCTCCGAGAAGTCGCAACGTTCCCGAACGCGTTCCTATATCAAAACATGGAAGCGGAAACTCTTCTTGATCTTTTGTTCGAAGTACCAGTGGCCAAAACTTCATCACCACAACCTTTTTGATCAATGGTAGTCGTTGTTGCTGTCTACGAACCAGTCCCTCTATCAAACCACGAGCCCAATCAAGTTCGGAATCCGAGATCAACCGATCTTTTGCACCAACGATCACAAGCATTGTATCTGCTCCCGAACGATACATATCATCGACACGAGATTGTAATCCGGACCGTGTCACAACCGCTGTTTCATTTGTAGTCGGAGGCCAAAAATCATGAGAAACCAAGGATCTCTCTGGATGTGACCAACATCGAATCACCCATCCACGAGCTCTCATCCCAAGGTTCACACGCAATAGACGTTCCCAATCTGTCGGAAGAACTGCTACACGTCCCGATGGGTTGAACATTCTATCGATCGCTTCTTGCTCATTTTCTCTTCCCAGACCATAAAATGTATCCAATGGATTAAACACCTCTAATATATTAGGCTCCACACCATTGGGTTGTTCTATAATCTGAATCGCTCCACGCTCTACATTACCATATTCTCCATCCGTTCTTCGATACCAGTCTAGTTGAACAACACGGCCTGGTCTTAACGGTACATGATATCCGTTTCCATCTGGAGCGTTAAGACGCATCAACGCCCCCTCTCCTTCTGTTGATGTTGGATCTAGCCAAACTCCTTCAAAATCCACAATTGACGAAGAATGTTGAACAGGAAAATGAGACAGGGGAAGTCTTCTGAGTAATGAAGCCACGTCTTTTGAGATGTTATCTCTCAACAGATGATCAATCACATCTTTATTGACCAAATCATCATACAAAAGATTTACTGGCTCTGGAATGTTTCGAACAATCTCAATCTGACGACCATCTTGGACAGCCGGCATATTTCCGACAAGGATTGTATTGCATAATACAGCCATCGGATCACATTCGGTAACAACAAGAATCTCATTATGTGTCGCCGAAACCTGAATATCCAATGCCACAACCAAGACCATTCTTTGTCCGGCATTGGGATCGGGAAGTCTGAGTTTCCACGCGATATTATGTCGTAATGGTACACGCTCCATACCATTATCATCGATACCAAAAACCCTAATCGGTGGAATATTATGTTCAGAAACACCTTTGAGAACCAATGCCAATCGAAAAGCTCCGGCTGTTGGCTCCACTTGTCCAACACTCATATGGATAAAGCGAAGCTCTGTTCTATCTACAACTTCTGCCCATAACCCTTGATTGAGAACTGTACTGATCCAAGTCGGCTCACGTTCATCACTGCTTGGTTCTACACCCCTTGCAATCGATACCGTTAATGTGGCCAGTTTTTGATCCATATGAGTGAGCGTTTCCCAAATGGAATCAACCACATCTTTTTTCAGGGGCATTGATTTTCGCTCTAATAAATCTTTTATCTCAAAACTTTCGGCTACATTCGGAACCAAAATCGTTCCTCGACGAAGACCTGGCATCGGCTCTGTTCCACGAATTGTAGGATTAAGGCCTGGCAAAGAAGCAATCCGTACTGGAGGAGTCCATGTGCTATTATCCAATGTTCCCCAATGCGCGCGAACATCCCCTTCACTGAGACCAGTCGGCTGAAAATGCTCAAAAGACTTCGCAAGATTAATTCGTGCGAAAACAGAAACGCGAATATTAGACACCTGCTCGATACGGAATTCAAGCCATCCAATCTTACGCTCTTCCAGTGAAGCAATGGCACCTTCCAACGTCTCAATTAATGATTCTGCATTGGAAGTAGTCAAATCATATCGAACCCATTCTTCATCAAAAATACGAGAACGCTGCTGGTAGGTTTTCCACGCTTCTTGTGCACCTATTCCAGATGAAGACTTGGGACCTCCTACAAGATACAACTCCTTATTTTTCACCTCTACCATACTCAAAATGGATGAAGGCCGAAGATGAACTTTCGGCTCCAGAGAAGTGAACTCAATGATATCCAACTCTTCCGTTTGAAGTGTAAAAAATCGCCACGGAGATGTTTGTTGAGGATCAAGTACGATCTCTCCTGCCTCTAATGGATTTGCAATCATGACTCCCAGAGAAGGTACAGCTGGAGAAAGCTGTCCTCCCATGAGATGAACAAATTCTTGAACCATCGAATATGGATACTGATCAAGTTGCCCCGACAATAGATCAACCAGCCAAGCTGCCTGCTCTAAGATCACCCATGCAGGATCCGTTGCATCTCCATCTTCTGGAGCTGCGTAGTCAGGATATTTTTCCGCTAATTTGGAACGAACATCCTCTAGAAGATTATCTTTTTCTATTTTCAGTAGATTGGGAGGTGGGACACGCACAAAGTACTCCTTGAAGTATTTTAGATTTCCAGTTCTGTCCCCAACTCCACAATATCATTCTCTACTTCAATATCCAAACGCAATTCTAAGCGCGCATCTGTACCCAACGCAACCAATGCTGATTCTGCTGTGGGAACACTTCTATCGCGATACGCGACAACTTGACCTTCTCCAGTAACCAAGTGTACATCACAAGAAAGAACATTCGCTGCGGGCAGACATGCCCGTAAAGAACGTTGCACCTCTTCTTGCACAGCTGTAATTCTTTCTTCGGTTGCTGACTCACCTATTAGGTCAGTCATATCGCATCCGAATTCTGGGTTCCATGGAAGTTGTCCTGGACGAGTTTTGAGGACCATATCGATTCGAGTAAGAGACTCTTCTGTTCGATTTAAAAAGGGTTTCCGAGATCCCATGGTCAATGATGGATGCATTATCTTTTTCATCACGGCTCCTTGGGTAGGGAATTGGATTTAAAACCAATCTCGGTTAATAATTCAAAATTACTGTATACATGCATAACCTTTGTGATCATAAATTTGCCAACAAAAGGCCATGCTACTTTAGGATCTCCGCTCAGTTCAAGTGTTGCGCCACAAAAAGCTTTCGGCTCACCTGTCATAAGTTTTACACTTCCTTCTATAAAATCCATTGCAGCAGCCTCTAAAGTAGCGTCTGCTTTTGCTTTCGCTTGACTTTGGTTTTCATACAAAGGCATATCATAACCACCGATCGTCATCACTTTATCAGCTTTAAATTTTTGTTTTCCAAGCTTATAGCCTATTTTCCCAGAACTATTGAGCGTCACAACATTGGAAGAACCTGGCGTGCCAACATATTTCTTTAGCTTACTCCCATCTTCTTCATGATTCCCCCAATATACGATCACCTTATTAAGATGATCTTTGAGATTGGCGGTCAAACGGGCTTCATGAACTACACTCATCGCAATCTTGATGCTCGTCGATGCATGCTTTCTTCTTGAGAAATACAGAGTTTCTCCCACGACACGACAGATGTAGTTATTTTCTCTTGCAAGACGCATGAGAAAAAGAGCATCCGTTTCATTTTGCTGGAAGATCGTAGTGGGTGTAAAAGGAAAGGCATCACACTTTACTTTAAGGCTGGCTTTTTTTCCAATCGCTCCCACGATCTTTTTACAGTCATCTTCCCAGACTTTCGTCTTATGCTCAGAACGCAATCTATGCATGTAATTAACACCAACGAGAACAACAACCGTAGCCCCACGGACATACTCGAAGTTGACGGCGATAATGTCTCCTTCTTTCTTAAGGTCCTTAATCGGTTTCCCTTTATCGTCATAGATATCGATCTCAAACTTCGAACCAGGTACTAATTTTTTGGCGATCTTTGCAATTGCTCCTTTGGGAATTCGCAACAATGCCGTCATGCCATCAAGCTCACCAATAGCTTCCGTATACGTCAAACGACTTAAGTACAATCCTTTGACTTCCTTTCCATCAAGTTTAAGTACGAGACGCTGTGCACGGTTCGATGACATATGTTTTCTCACTTATTGGTTATTCAGATATCCTGCTTGACATTGATTGCCACTCAGCACAAAAGATTAAATAGATGTTGTTTTCGTATTCTCAACTTTCCCGGCTAAATCCTCAACACTCGCTTCTCCAAGACGCCCCTTAATCGTCACGTCGACTTTTGCGCGCAATGGAGTCCCATCTGAATCAAACATCGTGTACTTGATATCTAATTTTGAGATAACTCCTGAAAATTTAAACTTGTTCCATTCAAATCGAACAAAATAAGGGCGATTCTTTTCTATCTTTGAAGGATCGACAATCATTGTCCATGCATACAAAAGCATGACAGAGTCTTTTACATTTGGAACTCCCAGCGATGGGAGAAAGGTATTGGGCATCAACGTCAGAGGAACTTCTGCTTTTGTGACCGGTAGAAAAAATGTCCCTGCCGTTACAGCCATAGAGCTGGCGCTTTGATCAAGAGTAAGTTCAAAAGAGAGTTCATCATATGTAGACTTACCGTCTACTTTGATAGGAGAATAATAGCTATCTGGCTCTCTATCACCAGGGTTAACACTAACACTTCTATTTAAAGATAATTCCTTTGGATTAAACTGAAATTGAATCTTCTTTTTGCTCAGTGTCGCATTGGACAGTTTTACATCTGGTGAGCTACTGTCTATGAGCACCATTTTGGCTTTTTTCAGTATGGGACGTGGATACATGTTCTTCTCCTAAAGTTCAAAAGCTATCACAGAAACAAACTCACATACTAATGTAAGAGATTCTGTGGCGATTTCATTTCCAGAAGCATCCATATCACCCGATTTCCATTCTTTGGGCCAGGCAGCATGAAGCTGGATTAAGCGCTTTGGAGTTCCGTCCCTTCCCATTTGGGAAATAAATACAGATCTTCGAAAAGGATAACCTGGTGAAACAATATGAACCCATGCCTCCATCATAGAACGGTTTACAGCACCCCATGTAAGCTCTACACCAGTAAACTCACCCGGCTTTTCGAATGGGCGATAATGTGCGGAATGATTTCTTCCTCCCTCTTCTATCAAAAATGGATTGGTATTGTACCCTATTCCAGAGACCTTGGTAAATTCACCTAGTTTTTGAACTCCAACATATACCTCAAAGCGGTTATTACTTATTTGACCATTGAGATCATAGTCTACAGATGCATAGAGATTTGGCATAATTATGTCTCCTGTAATTCAGGTTGAAGGCCTTGCTTGACCATGAGTTTGATGGATACATTTTGACACCAAGGCTTAATCTGCGCCGATAAGTCTACACTCAACATTGGTGCACTCGAAGATCGAATCGGTTTGGCGGAAACTTGTGGTGGACCTTTTCCATCTGGCCCCATCAATACTCCAGCAGAGAAGAATGGTTCTAATACGTTTTCCATTGCTGCTTTCAAAATCATCGCTTCTGTTTCTCGCACTGGTGCAAAAACAAAGGGATCAGCAGCACGTCGAATCGCAAGATGAATAGATTTTACTGTACGTACTGCAGGAATAGACCATTCGTACATCGGATTACGAAATGTAAGTTCGGATAAAATACGGCCATGACTTGTCTTGTCTTCTAATTCGAGCAAAATTCCATTTTGCTCAAGAACTGGATGATTTTGTAATTTTTTAGGCGCACCCAACAATCTTGAACGATTGTGATTTTTTTTCCTAGGAAACCCCAATGGAATCTTATGCCCTATCAAACTTTGTGTAATGTAACTGCTCTTCCCGCCCATATATCCAGATACATGAGCGGCTGCACTTTTCCAACCATGCTCTTGCAGAGATTGTTGATCTCCTGTCCAAGAACACAAACATACATCAGTGCCTCGAAAGGTCTTAATGTAGTTTTCTGCATCACGAAGATTGATTGGTACAATAGCGTCCATAAAACCCAATTGATAGTTCTCCA
>NYTD01000029.1 GCA_002683315.1 Deltaproteobacteria bacterium
CATTGGATTGGCTCCATATTCAATGTTTCGTTGTACCCCATTGGTGAACGCCACAATAATTGGCATGACTTCATGGCGGTAAATTAAATTGTCCAACACGGTGATGATATTGGAAAATTTTTGATAGTCTCGTCCGTCATGACAGATCAATAGAGGATAAGATTTGTCTGGTTTATATTCTCGAGGGAGATACATTTGTATTTCTCTTTCATCGTCATAGCTACCAGGCCCAACTGTAAATGACTCTAATCTTCCTCCTTGAGTACGAGGATCTGGGTTGGTCCACTCTGGATTTGCATACCCGGGCATACAGCATACAGAATTGGAGCCAAAAGGATCGAAGGCTCTTTCCGGATTTCTTGGGTCGCGCATCCAATAGCGGTTATCTCCTTTTGTGACACACAGTTTATATTCCACACGGGCTGCTTTTGGTAAATCTACGGTTAGCCAAAAAGCATTGGTTTTGGGTAGTCTACGAAATGATTGACTTGATTCGAGTCCAGATATCCAGTGCATCAATTGAACATCGTTTACATTCTCATTATCCCAATAAAAAAAAGTAGCTCTTTGTTCATTTACAATAGGGAATGTGTACTTTTGTGCAAATGAAGTGAGGTATGCGTCTGAATCTGAAGGATTGCGTAGAATCTTTTTGGCAAGGTCGATAAGCTCTTTCATTAGGATTCCTCCTCGTGAAGATTGATCAACAAACCATCAAGAGAACATTTTTGAACATTGTTGTGGTATGACCATCCATCTTGATCGAACGTAAGATGCGTCTCTTTTTCAAGGGTTATGCATTGATACTGAGAAAATCGTTGTGCAAGATCTCGCATTCGTTTTGTATCGGTTATTCGTAATCGCTGCTGAGCATGTGGGAAAAATAATACATGAGGAAGAAGTCCCATTCCTGTGTCTAGAACTTCTGCATTACCCGAACCATCGGGAGGGTCGTCATAATAGAGGATAATTTGTTCGCACAAGCTCATTGCTCCAGCAGACCATGCAATTATGGTTTTGCCCTGTTTTAAAAATTGTTGTAGAAGTTTTTGGCAACCAAAGAAAAACATCCTGTTTCTCAATATGGCAACATGACCACCTGTAATGAGTAGGACATCACACGCATCAAGAGTTTCTTTTATCTCTTCATGAAACGGTTGTGCGCTTGGATGTAACCAAGGTTGAACCAGATTTGGGAACGAATCTCGGATTCGTCCGATTCGTTCCATTGCTTCCATATCGATCTTTTGTATATCTTCTTGTGCACTGAGCACATCTTCCATAAACAGTTCAGGTGAGATGTCTTGCTTTTTGCGAATTGCTTGAAGGAATTCCATACCGTATTGAAGTTTGAGCCGGTATGTGTCTTTATATGATTTGATTCTCTTTTGTCGAAGAGCATGCTCATTAGATAGCTCTGGTTCGGTTCTTCCTAAATCATCAAACCACTGGTATAAAGGCAGTAATTCCAAAGGGCGTTGTAGGTCACGAGCGAGAGAGCGTAATTGTGATTCTTCATGTCTCCATCCAGCAGAAATAACGGCGATTTTCGCCTGTGGATATTGGTCATGAATAATATCGATAAGAAGGGGTGCGCCACGTTGTGGGCCAAGTATGTGTATTGTTCCATTCATAATGCATTGCCATTTAACGTAGTTGGATTTTTTTTGGAGTTGAATTTGGTACTCGTCACGGAAAAGACATGAAGCCAATTTGCGTAATTCGATCAAATTCGATAATGACGTGTGAAATCAATCATTTTGGAGAGAGTTATGTCCCCATCCCCAGTTCCTGAAACTTCTTCTAGAGGATATATCATTCCAATTGGAGGAGCAGAAGATAAAGTACAAGGAAAAGAGATTTTAAGTCGATTTTGGTCCTTGGCTGGAGGGAAAAAGTCTCAGATTGCAATTATTCCAACAGCTTCTCGATTAGAGGATACTGGAGAGCGATATAAAACAATATTTGAAAGCATGGGAGGGAAAGGAATGGTTCTTTCTATTCGAGATCGTTCCGATGCAGAAAAAGAAGAATACAATTCTATTCTTGAAGAAGCGACAGGTATTTTTATGACTGGAGGCAATCAGCTTCGTCTTTCCACCATCTTGGGGGGGACTCGGATTGCAACGCAGATAAGACGAAAAAATGCGAATGGAATCCCTGTAGCGGGAACATCAGCTGGAGCGGCTTTTATCTCAGAGCATATGATTGCATTTGGGCAAGAGGGGTCTACTCCAATTGCTGGAAAAGTTACGTTGGCTCCGGGACTCGGTTTGAGCAATCGTGTGATTGTCGATCAGCATTTTCGTCAGCGTGATCGATTGGGGCGCTTGATGACAGCTCTTGCGTACAATCCATTCGTACAAGGGATTGGACTGGACGAAGATACTGCAGCCTTTATTAATCATCAAAATGAAATTGAGGTTGTAGGAGAAGGTGCATTGACAATTGTTGATGTTGCAGATCTCGAGTATTCGAGTATGGCTTCCGCACGTGAAGGAGATACTGTAGAATTGATCGGTGTAAAACTACACGTCATATCTCATGGAGCACGGTACAATTTGGTGACAAGAAAGGCGATTCCGGGAGGAAAGAGATAAAATCTATCCATCTTCCAATTTTTGAGGGTGGTGTGTATGAAGATCTTAGAAAAAAGAAGCTATGTAGGTCCAAATCTGTATGCTAATTTTCCTGTAATTCGATTTAAACTTAATATCGGATCTCTAGAAGAACATCCATCAGCAGAGATTGATGGTTTTGTTGATCGACTTGTAGCAGCAGTTCCATCGCTCTTCGAACATGGTTGCTCTTATGGCAGTGATGGTGGTTTTATCCGTCGCATGAGAGAGGAACGAGGTACATGGATGGGGCATATTTTCGAACATGTAGCGATCGAATTACAAAATCTAGTAGGTTCTCCGGTAACCTTTGGTAAGACAAGAGGAGCTGGAGAAATTGGTGTTTATAATGTTGTTTATGAGTACGAAGATGAATGGGTAGGTCACCGCGCAGGTGAGCTCGCACTAAAACTCTTACACAACATTCTTCCCAAAGATCTCTGTGATGGTGCCAGTCAAGATAAAGATTTTAATTTTCAAGAATCGTTGGAGAAATTCATATTACGAACGGAGCGTAGAGCACTTGGGCCAAGTACAGGCTCTTTGGTACGTGCTGCAGAAAAAAGAGATATACCCTGGATTCGCTTGAATCAGTATAGTCTCATTCAATTTGGCTATGGAAAATGGCAACAACGAATTCAGGCGACTGTAACCTCACAAACCCGTCATATCGGTGTAGAGATTGCTTCTGATAAAGAAATGACAAATAAAATCCTCGGCGATATTGGATTGCCTGTGCCAAAACAAATGGATGCCTACCGAGAAGATAGTGCAATTCGTGCAGCCAAAAGAATAGGATATCCTGTTGTGGTAAAACCCTATAATGCCAACCATGGTCGAGGTGTCTCGATCGGTTTAACAACAGATGAAGAAGTTAAGGTAGCATTTCATGAAGCACGAGAGCATTCACGATGTATTCTTATCGAGAGCTATATTCGTGGTTTTGATCATCGTATGCTTGTGATCAATGGTGAACTTGTTGCTGTATCCAAACGTGTTCCAGGCCATGTGGTCGGAGATGGTTTGCATAATATAAAAGAGCTTGTCGATATTGTGAATCTTGACCCTAGACGAGGATTGGGGCACGAGAAGGTTCTGACTCGCTTGGAGCTTGATGGTCAGGCGAATAGGCTTCTTGAAGGTTCTGGATATGATGAAAAGACTGTTCTTCCGGAAGGTGAGATTTTCTATTTACGTTCTACAGCAAATTTAAGTACGGGTGGTACAGCAATTGATATGACAGATGTATGTCATCCTGATAATCGAGAAATGGCTGTTCGTGCCGCTGCGGCTGTAGGATTGGATGTTTCGGGAATCGATTTTCTATCAACAGATATCACAAAAAGCTACAAAGATATTGGAGGTGGGATTTGTGAGGTGAATGCAGCTCCTGGTTTTCGTATGCATATATCTCCATCACAAGGAACTCCCAGAGATGTAGCAGGACATGTTATTGATATGTTGTTTCCTCCCAATGTACCAACCAGAATCCCTATTGCTTCGGTAACAGGAACAAACGGAAAAACCACGACGACCAGAATGTTGGCTCATATTCATAAAATGACAGGTGAAACGGTAGGAATGACAACAACGGACGGTATTTATATTGATGGTTCTCGAACGGTAGAAGGAGATATGACTGGTCCGATATCAGCGCAAATGGTTCTCAAAGACCCTTCCGTTACTGTAGCTGTATTAGAAACGGCTCGAGGAGGATTACTCAGGTCAGGCTTGGGATATCGAGCTCCAGATGTTGCGTGTTGTTTGAATGTTGCAGCAGATCATTTGGGAATGAAAGGCATTGATACTCTTGAGCAATTAGCACAGGTGAAGAGGATTCCGATTGAAGTGGCAAGCAAATGTGCAGTACTCAACGCAGATGATCAAAACTGTTTGCGAATGGCAAGCTACACACAAGCAAAGCAAATTTGTTATGTCACGATGACATCTCAAAATAAGCTTGTTCGTCATCATATTCGTGCTGGTGGCAAGGCTATGGTTCTTGAAGAAGGAATTAATGGCCAAATGATTTCGTTGTATGACAATGGAGCACATATTCCATTGTTGTGGGCGCATCTTATTCCAGCAACATTGGAAGGAAGAGCGAAGCATAACGTTCAAAATGCAATGTTTGCAGCAGCAATGGCACATGCAATGGGTGTTTCATTGGACAATATTCGACAAGGGCTTCGTACTTTTGATACATCATTCTTTCAAGTTCCCGGCCGTATGAATATTTTTGACAAGCTTGGCTTTAAAGTGATTTTGGATTACGGTCATAATCCTGCAGCCATACAGGCAATGTGCACACTGGTTGATGGACTTGCTGAAACTGGAGGGCTTGCTCCAAATGGAAAAAAAGTTTGTGTTGTAGCGGCTCCTGGAGATAGAAGAGACGAAGATATTGCTGAAATAGCAGCAATAGTATCACGTAGTTTTGACACCTTTATCTGTCGTGAAGATGATCGCAAGCGTGGGAGAGAACATGGTGAAGTCGCTGGACTTATCAAGAAAAATTTATGTTCTCATGGTGTTGCCGAAGAAAACATTCATGTGATTCCATCCGAGGTTGATGCGGTAGAGAAAGCCCTAAAGATATGTGATCCAGGCGATTTATTGCTGATATTTGCAGATAAAATCACCCGAAGTTGGAAGCAGATCATTTATCACCACTCGATTTCAAAAAAGGTGACTTCGACTTCCAAAAAAGAGGCAGTGCAGACTGAAGAGATGATTGTCGAACAAAATATGCCTTTTTTACAAGACGAACGAGGGGTGTTTGTTCCCAATGAGGAGCAGGCTGATTGATGAGGGTTCGTACGGTTCATAGAATCACAGGACCTCATCTTCTATTGGATGGTATGGGTGCAGCAATTTGGCTGGAAGAAATTCGTTTTGAATCTGCTTTCAATATCAAAAAAAGGGTGTCAAAGGCTTGTGCACATTTCAATTGGGGAGAACCAAGTCTTTTAGAAAATGATACAGGCTATTCTATTGCCATTGAAGCACCTATTGATCAACTTTATGCAGCTTGTGTTTTGTTAGAGTGGGCTTGTGAAGATGAAGAATGGTCATCACAAGTGGTAGAACGAATCCAAAGAGAAGAGAAGGAGCATCTTCGTTTACGCTCGTTATATGTTTTTTGTCTAGAGCGTAATATCTCGTACACTGTAGATGAAGATTATTTTTGTATTGGTTATGGATTATATGCTCAATCTTATCCATGGACTGCTTTACCTGTTCCAGAGAAAATAAAGGCCCCTCAATCTATTCCTGTTGTTGCAATTACAGGAACCAATGGAAAAACAACCACAACGAGAATGTTGTCTTCCATATCAAAAGAAGCAGGATACTGTGTGGGGGCTACATCTTCAGATGGTGTTGTGATTGATGGAGAAACAATCGTCTCTGGGGATTGGACTGGTGCGGGTGCTGCACGAAAAGTACTACGTAATTCAAAGGTTGATTTTGCAATTTTAGAAACAGCTCGTGGTGGTCTTATGCGACGGGGAATGGTGATTCGAGATGTAGATGTTGTAGGAATAACCAATGTGTCACGAGATCATTTTGGAAGTTGGGGGATTGAATCTCTCATATCCTTACAACGAGCAAAACTCAGTATTGTGTTTTCATTACGCAAATATGGAGTACTGGTATTGAATAAAGAGCATACAGATATCTATGATCTATTTTTGAAAGAGTTTTCTACCAAGCGTCCTGATATACGTGTGGTAATGTATACGACCAAGCGTACGATATCTGAGATTGTGTATTGCAATAACGATATAATCTATGTGAATAGTGAACCTTTATGTTCTATAAACGAAATTCCGTTAACGTTAGATGGGCATGCAAAATACAATCTTGAGAATGCGTTAATGGCAATAACAATTGCACATCTACAAGGGATTTCAGCAACGCATATACGCGAAGGGCTGTCTTTGCTTTTACCTGATCCCAAGCATTCTCAAGGTAGAAGTAATATTTTCTTCTATAATGGGGGGACTGTTATCGTCGATTTTGCTCATAATGAAGGCGGAATTACGGCTATGGTAGATCTCGTAAAATCTCTTCGTCCGAAGCGTAGTTTTATGGTTCTGGGACAAGCGGCAGATAGAAGTACGTCGTTGCTGAAGGGAATGGCTTATGCAGCAGCGAATCTTTCAGGACAACATTATTGGATCAAGCAGATAGAGAAGCATACCTCAGAAAGGAGTGCGAAAGAGACTGCATTAATACTACAAGAAGCGATGAAAGAAGCTTTTGTAGAACCAGAGAAGATTTCTATCTGCGAAAGTGAATTGGTTGCAGCTGAAGAAGCATTACAACAGATCAGTGAAGGTGACGTCTTATTATTCTTTAGTCACACTCATTATGAAGAGGTTGTTCAGCTCCTAACAAGAGGAAGCGAGTGAGGTCTACTTCTCTA
>NYTD01000030.1 GCA_002683315.1 Deltaproteobacteria bacterium
ACATTGGTAAACAGCGCAATACCTTTTATGTTCATATCGTGTTCGATATTAAATTCTTTCAATGCTCGTAAAAATCGGAGAGCGGGCTCACCACGATTCAAAACTGCGATACGTCGCATAATAAACCTCTTTTTAAGAAGGCTTTATGTATCACGTTTTGAGGTTTTGGAAAGACTTGGTGACGGTAATGTCAAATAGGGAACCAATAAACCTTATCGAACCCAAACACTCAAAATATTGCCCGAAGAAGCAGATGTTGTTGATAACGCTCCTCCAACACGATCTTCTGAACCAATATCACCGATAGAGCCACTATAATCATCATGAGACAGATTCGTGCTAAACACAGCCAAGTCATAATGTGTGCCTGCTTCAACACCAGTACCATCAACATCACATACAACGATTGATATCGAATCATTAGGAAAATAACTTCCTGTTCGAAATGTTGATGAAAATTGATGTCGTCCAACTCCTTGTAAACCAGAACATGAAAAAGGCTCTGCTCCTGTCAAGCTCAATAACGTAGAGGCAGATGAACCTAGATCTGCACGTATTTCACTTGACCCCTCTGTAGCCGTCAATCGAATCTCTGTCGCTTCAATCCTATCGAAGGCTTCGCTTTTCCCTGACACATCTGTGTCTAGATCTGTTGTACCTCCTGCTGTATACCAATAATCCCAAGCAGAACCCATTGTTGTATCGGAAGCAGGGGAAGAGAAGGCAAGCATCCATCCACCACCATCTACATCAAAATCACACATTGTAGCAAACGGAGTGCCTCCATCGGGGTTGAGCCAGTATGAAGTACTATCTCCGAAATATCCTGAATCTTGGATCGACTGGCAATTGGGTGCCGCTGAATCTGATGTCTCACCTTGTTTTTCAACGTTGGTACTGGCTGTATTTGAGGTTGAAGAAGCACCATCTTCATCCGTAACAGTGACAAAACACTCCCACAAACCTGGCTCATCTACCTCTTCTGCATCCACAATTTCAACTTGCGCATTATTTAATGTGGGAAGAAAGAATTGACCTTCTCGGTACCAAAAATATTGATAGCTCAATACGTCTCCATCTACATCAACTGCATCAATATCAATATCACAGTTGATATCTTGCTGGAAAATCGATGGAACATCTGGAGAAATTGATACTGTAGGAGCTACTGGCGGAGTATTCAGAATTGTGATGGTGCTTGAAGAAGAAGAATCTCCCTCCTCATACCCATCTGTCACATCTACTTCGACATAGATCTCTTGATCTTTATCAAAGTATACAGCACCATCAAGTGTATTGGATGTACCAACTTGGACCAAATTGGCATCTACATACCAACTATACGTTACAGTAACAGAATCACTATCAACATCGGCTATCACGGTAGTAACATCTGCCGTCTCATTCGTATAAAGTGAAGCATCCACAAAATCGATGCTTGTTATGGTTGGAGGTGTATTGGTTACATCTACAGAAGCACTTATAGCAGACCCATCAGATATACCATCATTGGGGGTTACTGTACATGTCACCTCATTCCCTCTTGTAAAGGAACCTTGAAAAGAGTTGGATGTTTCCGTTTGAACAGCTCCATCGATTGTCCATTCATACGAAAAAGAAACCTGCTGATCATCGATATCAGTCCCCAAAACACTGCATGGTATGGTATCTCCTGCTTGATATACTCCTTCTGGGATTTCTACGACAACCTCCGGAGAAGAATTGATCAGTACTTCTGAAGCGGATGAAGAAATTGTCTCCTGACCTGAATCAGAAGCAGTTGCTGTGCAGGTCAGAACATCTCCTACATTTGTGAGGGCAGGATCAAGAAGTAGTTCATCTGTTGTACTCAAAACCACTCCTGCATCATTGGACCACGAATATTCCACAGTCAATGCACCTTCATCCAAATCGTTTGCTTCAGCAAAACAAGTAAGGGTTTGTGTGGACACCGCTCCATTTGGTTTGGAGATACGTGCCTGAGAGGTCCATTCTGGAGCTGTATTTTGCAGAGCAACGGAAGAATATCCGGTGACCACTGATCCACTTTCATCTTCGACGGTAACCGTACATGTCAAATCTTCTGTATTTATATCTTCATGCGCTAGGTCTAGTTCAGATTCTTGCGACAAAACAGTGCCATCTTCTTTGGTCCATGCCAAGGAGATGATCAATGTTTCATCGTCTACATCACTCACCGTAGAAATACACGTCACTACGCTATTAACATTGACGACCTGCGGACTAATGGTAACATTAGCAATAACTGGATCTGAATTCTGAATGATGACAACAGACTCCACTGATTCACCATACCCATCTGCATCGGCTGGAGTAGCCAAACAAGAAACTTCATTTCCTACAGAGAATGGACCTGCAAGAGTATCTGTTGACTCATTTTGTACAACATCATCGATCTTCCAAGAATAAGAAATCGTGACAGAATCCATGTCTGCATCTGTAATTTCTCCGACTGAACAAACCAAGGTATCGGTACTTTTGGGTTCCTCTGGAGAAAGAGAGACACCAGAAATCTCGGGTAAAGAGTTGATTATTTGAATAGGAAGGGAAGACGAAAACGAACTGTTTTCCTCATCTGTCGCGACTGCCACACAAGAAATCTCACTTAGTGAACCGACGTTGGATTGAGATAGTTCAAAGGTGTCACCTGTATCAAGAAGATTTCCGTCTGGATCTTCCCAGCGGTACTCAATGTCCAAAAGTACTTGATCCAGATCGAAGGCTGTAGCGGAACAGGTGAGAATCTCCCCCATAAAAGCACTACTTAAGCCCGAGGTCAATTGTGCTGGTTGTAAGAAATACGGTGTACTGTTGGTGATCAAAATCTGATCAGAAGAATTGGCTGTACCATTGTGTATATCGGTAACGGTTACCGTACATGTAAATACATCGTCTGGATTGTTTGTTGTTGGGTCAAGCGGTAGAATGGAATCTGTCGAAACAACTTCTTGCTCATTGTTGGTCCAAGAGTACGATACTTCGAGTGCATTATCATCCGGATCTGTAGCAACATAGCTACAAGTTAGAACATCTGAAGCAAATATTGTTCCTGTTGGTGTAATGCTAACAGAATCAATAACAGGATCTTGATTTTGAACAACCACCAGCGTATCAAGCCAGTCACTGGTAGTAAAACCATCTAAAACACGTGCAGAACAACGTACCTTGTCTGTAACAGCGAGTTGAGATGGAGTAAAAAATGCACTTGTCTCGACCTGTAACACCTCATTGTGATACCATCGAAATTCTTCTACAAGCGATTGCTCCTCTTGATCAAAAGCTCCTTGAATCGTGCATTCAAATACACTATCGACTGTAGGAGAATCTGGAGTAAGCAATACCGAGTCTATTGTTGGAGAAACATTTCCAATAACGATAGACTGCGAACTTGAAACAATCGTTGTTGAAGGAGTTACCACAACACTACAATGAATCGACTCGAAAGGATCTGTATTGTCATTCGTCAGTAACAGAGTATCTTCATTTCCCAAAACCACTCCTTGTTCATTACTCCATGAGTACGTATATGTAAGGGGGTCGTTGTTGATATCACTAGCAGATGCAATGCACGATAATGTGGTGCCGACAGTAGGCTCAATCGAGGGTTGAATCTCAACAGAAATGATTTCTGGGTTACTATCTTGAACAAGAACGGAGGTCTCTTGTTGTGTTTGAGCTCCTTGTTCATCGATAACCGTAACAAGACACGAAAGAGTTTCGTTGGGGGATATCAATGAGGGAGATAATGAAAAATAGCTTTCTGATGAAACCTCCTCACCATCCACAAGCCATGAATATGTTATTGATACAGGTCGAAGATCTGGGTCTGTAGCCGTACTTGAACAAAGAACGGTAGAATTCGCAAAAGGTTCTTCTGGTGTAATGCGTATATCACTGATTACAGGCTCTTCGTTCAATATAATCGTGGAAATGGTCTGTGCCTCACCATAGCCGATATCATCATATGGTGTAGCCGTACAAGAAAGATTTCCTCCCGCTGGAAAACGCCCTCCCGGAAGTATCGAAAGATCAAATTCTGAATCATGCTGTTGTTGTATTATACCATCTAACGTCCACTTGTATCGTATTGATACTTCGTCCTCATCACCATCAAATACGCTGACCAGACAAGATACTGGGGTATATCCATATACTGATTCATCGCTAAAGGAAATACTCTCTATATGCGGAATATAGTTACCCAAGACCACATCCACCTGTTCTTGCACACTTCCTTCATGCGGATCTTGCAAAGTAGCGAGACAGCTCACCCTGGCACCATCATAGGCGATATCTGAAGACAATTGAAGGACAGAATCTGTTCCGACTTCCTCTCCATCAATCATCCAAATATAAGAAGACTCAACCAAAAACCCATCTGGGTCTCCCCCCTGAACAGAACATTCAAGTTCAGAGAGGACGGTGATATCGGAATACGGAGTAATTGTTAAAGAAGTGATCTCTGGATTTGTATTTTTTACGAACACTGAATCAGTTTGTGCTACTTCCTCTCCAAGATCATTACTCGCTACAACGGTACACGATATCGATTTTAGAGGCTCAAAATCTTCTCCCAGCTGGAATTCTAACGATTCTGACACAATACTTCCATCTTGATCGGTCCATTGATAGGAGTAGGACAACGGGTCTTGATTGGGATCAAATGCAAGAGGAATACAGCGAACGATATCACCAGGCAAGGGTTCTCGCGGTTGAATCATGTCAGGACTACTGAATTCTGGTGGAGCCGGCTCTTGTGTTTTTGACGTTTCTGTACAAGAGATGTACGTCGAAGATAAAAATAAAATAAACATTCTGTTCCTCATTGCTTATTGCATTCCAAGAGATATTCGCTGAAGCCGAAGTAGTGTCCCAAAACCAACATACAGATGGCCATCTTCTGACACACTACAAGAACCGTTGTTACCATGATCGAAAGTCAAATCGGGTAGCTGCTGCCAAGTATCAGACGCCATGGTGTATTGCCACATTGTCTTACCAAAATATCCTCCTGCGACATAGAGATGTCCGGAGCGGTCTCCACAGAAAATCGTGTTGAGCGGAGACTCTGGGATTGATGTCTTCTCTGTTAGTACCTGTGTATTCAAATCATATCGATACAGCTTATCGGAATTATAAGCTCCAAAAAATAACGCCTCTTCTATGGGGTCATATGCGATTCTCGTCTCGTACAAAGACCCAAGCCCCGTTACATACTCTTGCACTGTATCTGCTTCAATATCATATTCGATAATAGATCCTGAAGATGCGTATCCAAAAATACGACCATGAAAATCGGATGTTGTTTGGTTGATATCATCACCACCTGAGTACGTATTGAGTGTATCCCAAGATTCTGTATTTGGATCAAAACGATATATGGACTCGTTTCGAACCATATAGAGCATGTCCTGTACAGGCGCCATACTTTTCATGATGCCATCATATGGAGTCAACGTGGTGATATACTCCCAATCGTTGTCAATCGGATTATAGAAACTCAGATAGTCTCCCGAAGCATTCCAAAGATATGGAAAATCTCCTGTCATGTATGTCATCAGTGAAAAGACATTGCTCGGTGCTTGTTCTAAGGTTTCCCATGTTGTTCCAAATGTCCCATCAAAGAGATTTCCTCCGCCAATGGTGACGTAACTCTCACTCAAAGCTCCGTCATCAACTCCATCATTGGGTGTAATCGTACAAACCCAATGATCTGTCACCGTTAATTCATTAAGACCAATGGTATCACCTACCATTGTTGTACTTTCAGTGCTGGAAAAGGGAACACCATTTTTTGTCCAAGAGATGGTATATGTACTCGTGTCGGAGTCGATATCGATGCTCTCAACATCAATCTGACAAATAAGATCCTGATCTATCCTTGGAAACATTGGAGTAATGGATATCTGAGGCGCTTGTGGCGGAGTGTTTAGGATGACGACTTCTTCTGACAAAACACCGATACCCAATTCATTTCCATCATCAGCAAAGACTTCTACATACACGATATCATCTTTTTCAAATAATGACGGATCGATGGAATCTACCCCTCCGGATTGAATGAGATCCACTGTTTGCCCCCGTTTTCGATACCAATCGTACTGAAAA
>NYTD01000031.1 GCA_002683315.1 Deltaproteobacteria bacterium
AATATGGTCCTCGATCTGCGGAAAAGAACCGAGTTTGGAATGCTCCAGATGATGTGTTTGATGAAGTTCTTCAAGAAGAACCGACTTCTCCTATAATTCAAGAAGATCAAATTACGCAAAAAGCGAATAATAATGAGAAAAAAGAGAAAAGAACGGTTAACAAAAACATAAGCGAAGAACTGCTTTTAGAGGTCTTGCACGAACTCACTGAAGATACGCCGGAGGCTCGTCAGTTATTGAGTGAAATATCGGTAAAAGTAGAACTCCTCAAAAAACTAGATGATTTGCGAAAGATATGAAAAAAATATTCTTATTGTTACGAAATAGCGTTTTGTACTCCTCTTTTATGTACCTAGGTGCAATCAATTATGCTTTGGCTGAAGAAGAGGGATCCAAAGAAATGAAATCCTTTGAGGAGTTAGGATATACGACTCCATTTCGTGTTGTTGCATTTCAAGACGATCCCAACTACGGTGATTGTAATGGTGTAGACGCAATACGAGGAGGATGCTTAGAGCGTGTCTCTTTTGTAGATGCAGTCCCTTCTTGGGTTTTGGCGGATCGTTTTGATCAGCTGCCGAGAAAAGAGCAAAATATTCTAAAGTTTGTGTATCCGGGCTATCAATTTGATTGGATAGAAAAATCCAAACGAGAAAAAAATAAAATTAGACATCGTGATATGCTACAGCGAGAGCAATATGCGAAATTATATGCGCAGATGTGGGATGATCTGGTATACCGTTGGAAAGTAGAAGGTGATGCAGCAATAGCAAAATTTAAAGAGGAAGGCTTTCGAACAGTTGTGACACCTAGAGTAGCATGGGATGTTCTAAAGTTTCAAAAGAACAATCGTATTTCATCTCCAGAGTTATCATCGTGGATGAATGAGCGGAGTTGGATTCCTTTCTCTCCGCGTTTACGAGATCAAAAAGATATACCCAAAGGTTTTTTATCAGATGTTTCTGCTCTTTTTGATCAGGTATCATACGCATTGCCTAAAAATTATTTTGTAGATCCCAAAAAGGTTGTTCTATTAAAAGGGCGTTTTGCCATCAATCTGGGAGTGAATGGGAAGTCGCATCCATATGAACTTATGGATGCAAATCCAGTAAGTAGTGGTCCATTTTTTGAACAATTGTATCCGTATCGAACTGTGTATGAAAGTTCCAATGAACGGAACATTCCACTACGTAAGTTTCGCGTTACTGATTTTGCAGATATCGGAACCAATACAACCACAAATCCGATAAATATAGCTTCTTTGGAGGATATTCAAAATCAAGCTTCGATTGAGTTTATGGAGTTTTATCGTTTGGTTGCAACCAAAGTGATGCAGTTTTCCATGCAAGACTATACCATCAATCACATGCGTATTTTGGGGACTCTCAACAATATGCGTATCCCACCAGGTCGTCTAGAAGGTGCACGTGGTGCCTTGAAAATAAAAAATGCAGCGGGTATTGGTGAAACAGATACAACAGAATCGCAAGAGAAAGAGATCAACCCCACTCAGTACTCAATTCCAGAAGGGTTTGCGATCAATTATAATCGTCTTCCAACATTGGTTACCTTGGATTGGATTGAGCGTTTAAATGGCATTGTAAAGGTCAGTAGTACAATGCGAATGAAGTTGACGGATCAGGCTGCAGCTGTCTTTGGTAACACATTGCTCAAAAGCGATCGTCCCAAATTGATCAAAGGTTTTCGCGACCAAGATATTTTGGAGTGGTGTGAAGAAAATATTATGCCGGGTAGAGAGATAAAGATTCTTCAAGGTCGTTTGCGAAATATGGTTTTACGTAGGCTGATGGAAACGCTGGCATCGGAAAAGCGTGATGAAGAAGAAACATGGCTTTTATTGGATCATGTAGCGTTCGAAATCGCTCAAAACATGAATAATGATGTGGGAGCCCTGATCGCACCACAGGATTTTGCAGACCTAACAGCATCCAAGTGGGAAACTGTTTTGGGCCTTCATGGTTATTCTTCTTCATTGATAGAGCAAGGATTGGGTGCTATTGATCCCACATCTGTATGTACGACCAAAGCACGACGTGAAGCGCTTGGAGAACCTGCTGTAGGAGCCGTTTATGTAGACTTTCTCTTTGAAGGGCGAGATGAAATATTTGAGCGTGGAGAGAAGGTAGAATCTGTTTTAAATGATGATTTATTGTGGGATGCACGTGCCCAGCTTCCATTCTTGTATTTGGATAATCCGATTAACTCTTCCCCAGATATAGAGCGTTTGATTGCATTACCCGATCGAATCAATGCAGAAACCAAACAGCGTGAGCAGGTTGCAATTTATCGAGCTCGTTGGAAAATATGGTCTGGCTGGCATCTTCTATGGGGGACAGAGGTCTATAAAGGTGCGGAGCGACTGACATTGAGAACCGGAGCTTTTTGTAGCAATATGACGATGACTTCTCCTGATTTGGTTCCGACCCTTGTGCGAGGAGGGTTACTGATTGATAATTTTATGCCCACGACACCTGTTTCTTTTGCGGATATAGAAGAAAAGAGACGGACCGATCCTGATTCGCTTCCGGATTTATATACTTTAGCAGCAGAAAAACAAAAAAATAAGCGCCCAGTCAATGTTGGACAAGTAGTAGGACAGGTTCTGGATGTTGCAGGAGATGCTTTGGATGTTGCTGTTGTTGTACAAGACAAAGGAACAACGGGTTTAACAGAGCAAGATGTGGTTGATATCGCCAATAGTCCTTTGACGGAACGTGGTTTGGATCTTCAAATCGATAGAAAAATACGTTCAGTGTCTCCAACAAGGATTGGAATTGATGAAACAGTTGTATATATTCAAGATTTTGTTCGTACACCATTAGAGGATTTGAGCGCAAAAACCGGTGGTTTGATGATGGTCGTTATGGATAGTACACAGCCGAGACCAATCTCTTTTTTCGATGATGTAGTATCATTTACTCCCTATCGAAAAACCAAAAATATGGTGAGTTGGGGTAAGCAACTGGAAACCTCTTTGTGGAGTTTGTATTTCGATAAGGATCCCTCTTCTAATAAAGCACAGCAGGTTTTTCCCTATTATCGTCCGAGTGAAGATTATTCTACAGGTGCTTTGATTCCAACATGGCATCGTCGTTCTAGTACAGATGTAGGATTTTCGGTTGATGTAGGATTCTTCCCTTATCGTCGTTCCAACTATTCTTGTAATACGGGTGTTCAATCGCAATCTTTGAGTTCTGTAGAACAATGTCCTCGTGATGCGAATGGATATCTGGTCGATTCCGCAACATATACAGAAGGATTTTCATTTGGTTTTGCCAGTTATGCAACACAATGGCTTCGAGATTCTCCAAGGTTGGCATTTGAAACCGGATTTGCAGTAAATATTGATATTTTACACGGAGGGAATTCCTGGTTTTATTATCAACCATATCCAGATTCTTCGACATTGGGTGCACTTCTTCGCAATGAAGATAATGAGGCTTTATCTGTTGCCCCCACTCCCAATTATGCTGTAGCATTTCGTCCAATGACAGGTATTATCTTTGGTATGAGGCACGCACTTGCCCCATACCCTTTGCGTCGACGAATTTTACCTTTTTTGCCATGGGGTGCCAATGATGCCGGTGGTAAATCTACTTTACATCGAGATGAGTGGGGGGTACGCGGTGGTTTGATGGTTGGACCTGGGTATAATGGATTGGAAGCGACAATGAGTGGTGAATTATGGTTTGGACGCTCGTTGAGAAGCGATCTTTCGGCATGGTCTAATTTTACCGCGTATCACCCTATTTGGAATTCTGGTATGTTTATGCGCTATCAATACAGTACCATTATGCTAGAGTCACAAGCAACAGAACGTTTGCTTGATTTAGAGAACACACATACTGTGATTTTGGGTTGGAGAGGACAATTCCGGTTCCCAGAGTTGAGGCCGAGATAATTATGAATCATTTGGAATATGTAAGCGCTGTCGCGAGCTCCGTACATGAAGAAATTGAAGGTTGGGCGAGAAATCTACTTCGAGATGCGGGAATTGAAACAACAGAGGTGTATGGTCAATTTCCACCAGAAGGTTCCGTGGCAAGTCATATCGTATTGTTCCCGTATAGAATAGGTACAGGAGATGGTCAGCTATCACAGCCTGTTCGCGAAACTTCTTTATTGGGGAAACGGTCAGCCAACGCAAAGGGGAGCGTTCCTGATCTTTGGTTCCGTATTGGACAGCTTATCACAAAGTGTATTGATACTTCATTCCCAAAAATGACGAAAGGACCATTTCGTGGAAGACCTCACCCCGCACCATCTGTAGATTTACTTCCGCAGCCTCTCAAGGATTGGTACATTGCACAAGGAGACTCGGGAAAAGGTGATTCGTGGCTCACAGATATCCAAGGTCGTAAGTTTGCTCGTCTGCCTTCTCTTTTTTGGAAGGGAGGGCTTGCCCTTCGTTTCCAATATTTGGTTGTTGTTGGAGAGGGAGCCAGGGGGACTGCGGAGAGAAGCGCGCCGATTGCAGTACGTGCACTAAGTGTTTTTACAGCAGGTGCACAGCTTCAAAGAACGTTGGATGTTCGTGTTCCGCCGATTCCTTTTGCTCCGGAGATTCCGTCGTATCTGGAAGCGGTGGCCGCGAGCTTGACGGAAGATAAAGACAAGGCAATATTACAAAAGGCCATCAAGCAGTTATCTCGTCAGATAACCACAACCATTACACTGTTGCCCGGATCGAATTTAACCAATTCTGATTTTACGGGACTAATGCAAGCTTTGCAGCGTCCTTTGCAACCTACACTAAATCTTGCTGTTCAGCTTCGGATTGATGGAGGTCCGAGACTGGAGCCGGGTATCAATGTCGATGTTCAAACTGATGCGAAAGACCAGCGTGAAGGATAGGAGATTCTCATGAGTATTTTGGTTGAATGTATTGAACCAGATAGCCGTCCGCTATCCAATCAGTTGAATGTTGTTCAACTTCAGCTCTTTCGACTGTATTTGCTGAACGATACACGTTTTGGATTTGGAGGTAGTTTACGAAGTACCATCCTGTTGCCTGCGGAGAAAAATCCTCCTCCAGAAGCCTCTCTGGTTATGGAATTGGATGTATATGATCCCGGTGCAGGAGATCCTCTTGTCTTTCGTGTTAAGCGTATGGGGCGTCATGTAAAGAGCGATATTATTCGCCCAAATGTTCGCTCTCGTCTTGCAGAAGGACATGAAATACCCACTCCTTCTCGACTAGAGTTAATTCAAGAAACCCGAAAAGTAGGAATTACACTACAGCTTGAGTCCGATCTGATGAAGAGACAGAAGGGATTTGGTGCGGGAGCAGTTCAACATAAACCCGTTCGAAGTATTTCTGTTGCTGCATTTTTATATGATTCCATTATGGGGATTTTGATTTTAAACAGCACGGTAATCAAAGATCGTATTATTGTTTATTTACGAAGTCTGGGGATCCATCCAACAGTATTTCTCACGCTCGCTTCACTAGGACTTGTTGTGGGTATGGCAGGATATGTTGCATACAATCGAAACAATGCGGCCAATGAAGCTGAAGAAAAAGCAGCAAAGCTTGAAGAGGATACCAAAAAATCAGAGGCGGCACGAGAAGATGCACTTGATAATGTAGCCCAATGTTTGCTGGAGCAACAACGTCTTGCTATGAAGCTTGGTCAAAAAGAGACAGCACTAAAAGCAGTGATCATGCTTGCTTTGGAGCAAGACAAAGATAAAAATGCCATCAAAAATCTTGGAAGTCGAACATTCTTTGCAAAAGATGTAGAGCCATACGACAAAAAATACAGCGATGCAACTTTGAAAGAACTTGTGAAGCGTATTCAAATAGGTTCCGTAAATCCAGATATGCTGAACCCGTGCTTGGAGTATACCTCTTTACTTAAACCTGATCTTCCTCCATATGTATTGACATGGCACCCATCGAGAGATTTGACTTGTACACCAACATATAATCAAGTTGTTAGTGGTGTTCGACATATGGGAGCTTGGGGTTTGTCCGATCGAGTTGGTGTTGAATTCGGAGCAGTGAACATCTCAGCCGGTTCAACAGAAGGGGTCGCACAATTGACGTCGAATTTAGAAGATCTTACCGGTGTCGGGGATCCGAGAATGGCACCCAATTGGTCTGCTCATTCTTTGGTGATAGGACTTCGTGAAGTTCAAGGTGCTCTTCTTTCCTACGATCTTGGTGATGATCGTCCTGTAACGGTTCCCTCACAAGTGAACTTATGGACACTGGCATTATGGGATGCATACAACCAGATGCCATCTCCAGCAGATGGCATAAAAAATAAAACAGTCGGAGAATGTGTAGACTTATTTTTGGAGTTTACGGAGAAAAAAGCATCAGCACTTGTCCTTGGACAGCCTCTTCTTCCTGATATAACTGCAGTCGCATTTGAAGAGGAGAATATTCAGCTTCCCATGACGAGTGGTTGTCCATGGATCGGTGGAAGCCTGACAATGGGAGCAGGTAATGCTCTACAAGCGGCATCAGATTATGCGAGTTATCTAGAACAAACGCAAGACGAACCAGAGAAAAACTAGCTTTGTGAAGATAGGAATTACTTGGAATCTATGACAGGTAGCTCGTCAAGGATATCTGTGTCTCCATCAAGAAGTGCTTCGACCATTTCTCGGTGTTCTTTGGTGTATGCTTCATTGGTAGAACGGTTGTTTTTTTCCAGCTCTCTAGCCAAAGAAGCCAGAACAAAGGGAGTAGAGAGCATTTTGTTCATTCCAAGGGCCCATGCTTTGGCACGGATGCAGGCTCCCTTGATAAGACCACCACTAATGGCAAAGTTGCGCGCAATGAGCTTGAAATCTATATTTTTTTCGATACCTTCAGGAGCAAGCATCGTTTTCCACATGCCTTCTCGCGTTTCGCGATCGGGTATTGGTAGTACCGCATAGTCATCAAATCGACGAAAGAATGCTTCATCAAGATCTTCGATACGGTTTGTTGTTGCCACCAGAACCCCTTGATATCGATCAAATCGAGTAAGCATGTAGGCAACACCAGTCGATAGTCCGCCCCCTGAGTTGTTGTTGTTTCCTCGTTGCCGTAAAATCGCTTCTGCTTCATCAAGAACAAGTACAGCTCCGGATGCTTCAGCAACATCAAAAATTTGCCCGATAAGTTTTTCTGTCTCTCCAAGCCATTTGGATAGGACAGAAGATAGATCTAATTTTACGAGAGGACGATCAAGGGCTGTAGCAAGCGCTTCTGCGGTCATGGACTTCCCGGTTCCTGGGAGGCCGGATAGAAGCAATCGATAACCGGACTTTTTGTTTCGATTGTGTTTGGGAAGTACATTGAGGCGATAGTCAGCATGCTTTAGTGCTTGTTCAAGCTGATAATGGACGGTTGGAGATAAAATCAAATCGGACCATAGAGTATTACATCGTTTTGGCTGTGCTATTTCAGAGTCGGGTACACCACATAAATCTCTCTCTTCTTGTGCAAGCTGTTGACTGAGAAGATTTGTGGAGATGTGTTGATCCAGTACCACGCGATCTCGACGAACATGAGGATGTGGTTCGATCCACTTAAGAATAGCACCTATCGATAATGCCGCAGATCGAATTTGAATGGGGTCAGGCAAAAGAAGAATTCTTGGGGCCTGTGCAGAAGATGTTCTTCTCATTAATTCTGCGAGCATGTGTGCTCCCAGAGGATCTGAACTAGGGAAACCATCAATAATGGTAAAGCCTTGTGTACACAAATGTGCAGCAACATTACCACAAAGATGATCTAATTCTGCTGCTCCACCTCGTGTTCCCAATAAAATTCTTCCCGTACCAATCATTGATGTACAATAATGTATTAAAGATTCTTTGGAAGCAGCGTGTAGAATAAGCCATTGTTCTTGTTTTTTTGCTGTACCAGAGGGCAATCCAAATGCTGGTGCTAGTCCGATACATACACGACCATGATAGCTTAATCGAAGTGCAGATGGACCTGGAGCGATGGGATCTGTTAATGCTCGTCCAACAATTTGAATAAGCCCCCAGTCGGCAAGAGAAACCACAGCTCGCTCTAGTGGTTGAAGACTATTTTGTGTTGCCGGAACCTGTTCTGCGAGAGTTTTCCATGATAGAACACCTGGTCTATCGAAAACATCGGCTTTTCTTAATTCTTCTGCAAGTTCATCTTTGCAATCGACCATCGCCAATATTTTGAGAACTTCTCGTGCGAGCGGACGCAATCCAAGAATGTGTGCGGCATAGTTGAGTCGTTTCTCAACATGTGCTTGAAAGTCCATTGTTCCTCCGTACAGACATTAGATGGAGATTGTACTGCATTATGCTGCGATTGTGAAGTCGAATTCGCCAGGCAATGTTGTCTTGCTCTTGGATGATTTCAAAGTCTCTTAGATCCGGATAGGGACTTTGTGTAGAGAATATCCAACGCAGTTTTTCGATTGGTTCTCCTTGAAGTGGATACATGGATCCATTCCCTCCAATCCAATGATCATATGGAGTTGCATTGGGAGACCAGTCAAATGGGGTAGCCAAAGATATGTATCCGAGAGGATTGTGAACGCGAGCTAATTCTTGTAGGTGGTCGTGGGGACGATCCAAGCAGTCGATTAGGTTGGTACTGTGACATCTGTGTATTGTCTTATCGGCAAAAGGTAGGTTTTGGGCATCGACAGCCCAAAAGTCGACAAGTTTTGGTGACGGTATCTCTACAGGATGCGTACAAGTAGAATAGATGGTTCCGTGTTGTCTCAAACGGTATGTAACCGACCCTGTTTTTTTGATCTCCTGTGCCATGCGGAGCATAGAAAAATTGATATCGAGACCAAGTGTTAGATTTTGTGTTTCTTGTGCGAGAATGAAGGTTCCTCTCCCAACAGAGCATCCCAGATCAAGTTGAGGACCCTCAAAAAGACATGGATTGATCATCTCTTGGATAATCTGAGAGAAATTGGATGTATTGGGAGTGGTGGAATTCGGGTTTTGATCGTTATAATGAGCCCACATATATGTACTTAGATACTGTTTTGTTAGGTCGTAGCTTGAGCTTGGACCGCACGATTCTCCAACCCACTGATCGAAGAATGGGGTTGTATTTATGTTTTGTGTAATATGGAGTATGCTTTGCTGTATGTATGCTTCGGGATTGGGAACAAGAATGGGTATACCGTGTAGTATGGGATACACCTTTTTGCATTCTGGACAATAGAGGTGTCCTTCTTCAATATTTACTCCCACTTTTTTAGCAACTTGAAGAATGAGTTTATGTTCAGCCTGATTGTTTGTTTTACAAACAGTACATATGGGCGAAAAATGATGAAAATGATCTTTTAACAATTATCCACCAATCATAACCATTGGATTTCCGGGAGGCATCATTTTACCAACGGGGCCGGGTATAGGGGCTACACAAGAAGTGTGTGCCGTCAGATCGTTGATTCGTGCGGAAGGAAACATGCTGGCTTTTACGGTCATAGAACCTTTGACGATCATGCCGGGGCCTCCTGGGACACATCCAGGAAGCATGCATGGTGCTGTTTTACATAATGCTGTGGCAGCGGGTTTTCCACCGATCATGACTGTGGGTTTTCCTTCGATCAAAGCGAGTGGAAGTCCCGGATGTGGTACAGGAGTAGGAACCGGTGCAGGGGGATGGATGGGGGCATGACAGTGCGGGGCATCTTGTTTTGCAAGGTCGCCCATGGCTACAGCTGGTGGCATAAAGACTCCAAAATGAAGAGCCCTTCACAGAAGGGGAAAGTGATAGAATCGAAGGGAAGGTATTAGTTGAGCCATATTACTTTTGCTCGGATGTGTACATCCACCTCACAGTTGAGTTCAAGCTCTTGTGTAGATTCGATAATGATCCCTCCATTGGCATTCATATATAGATCCTTTTCAGTTTGAACCGAAAAGTTTTCGCATGAGACATCGATATCTTTTGGACTTTTTAAAGAGAGCCTAGCACCAGCGACTTCAACAACAGGGCCTTCTTCTGTGAGAGAGATATGAACAGCTGGAGATCCTTGCGGAGTTTGGACATCGATGATGCTCTCTTCAAAATCAATGGTGAGCTTGTGGCCAGAAGAGAGGGTATGTTGTTGAGACTCTTTGGGAGTAGAGGTTTCTACAGCAGGCACATGTTGTTCTGGTTGTAGGTTGTGGAGCAAGTTGCTTCCGGAAACAGAGAACCTGTTATTGCGTAGACTTTTGGTGGTCATATACATTCCAAGAGAAGTGTTTTGGGATTTCGTACAAATAATAAAGAAATGTGGGGCAAAATCTATTATTAAATATCATAATTAAATCATCTTTGCTCAGAATACTTTTCAGGTTTGGTTTCATATGTCTTCATCTTATCTTAATAACAAGCCCATTTTGTTTTATGCCAAGGTTTTATCGACCAAAGATAAAAAGAAGCTTGGAAGAGTTCAAATATCACTATCCAATCTAGATAAGCCCGTAAAGATGCCTTGGATACGCGTACTGCAATCACAAGCTTCATCAAAAGGCAAAGGGATGGTTCTTTTACCAGAAAAAGACGATACCGTCGTTGTGATTCGTGGTGCAGGGGATCGAATTGGAAACATGTTTGTTTTGGGAAGTGCATATGATAAGGTAAACACTCCCAATTCAGCATACGCAAAATTCTTAGATAAAAATGACTATAAGTTTTTTACATCTCGTACTGGAAATGAAGTTTTGCTTTCCGATGAAAAGGGAAAAACGAAAATTCAGGTCAAGACGTCCAAAGAACTGACCTATTTGATGGATGATAAAACCAAATCTGTGAGCATCAAAGCCGTTGCTGTAAAGATGTTGCTGGATGGTAAGAAAAAACTTTTTAAAATCGAATCGCCAGACAAGGTACTCATTAAAGGAAAAGCAATCACGATTGAGGCTTCCAACTCCGTGACCATCAAAGGGAAAACCGTTAAGATTTCTGGTAAAATGGGGGTTAAGATTGATGGGAAAGATGTGATTTTGGGTGCTAAGCTCAATGCAAAGGTAGAAGGAACCATGGTATTGATCAATGGCAAAGCCAAAACAGATGTAAAGGCTGGTGGTATGGTTTCTGTAAAGGGAGCGATGACCAAAATAGGCTAGAGTCTATTACGCAGAGTCTACAAGAAGACGAACAAACTCTTCGGGATTGGATATGACATTGTCCGTTAGCCCTGTTCCAGAACTGTTGTATTGTTTTTCCAATGTTTGAATAAGGTCAAGATGAGGTGTGCTTTTTGATATATTGAGGGCTTCAAGGAAATCGTTGCGAATGCTTTTGTTGTGTGGTTTATCAAGCTCTTTTGTTAGGTCTTTGATGGATGATTGTCTCAAAAGAATTTCGAGCTTTGCAAGAGAGTCTTTGTTTTGGATGTCGATCTGCATTTTTTGTGAGAGCTTATCTTGTAGAGATAAAAATTGAAGAACGTTCTTGGACTGAAACAATTCTTTCCATGCAGAAAAAATAAAAAAGTCTTTTTGTTCAGGGTTTTGTAAGACTAACTGGGCATCGTTAGGATTTTTAGTAATCCAGTTAATAAGATTGGATGAGGGGTAATCAACCCATTGAGGGGCATCTAGGTCCAACGGGTTTTGTCCTTTTTCTTCCAATTCTTGCTGGGCA
>NYTD01000032.1 GCA_002683315.1 Deltaproteobacteria bacterium
ACGGTATGACATGTCTGGAACAAATTATCCTTCTCATCGGTTCTGCTCCCACTCTAACCTGGACTTCCCCATCTCCCAATGAGGTACAACCAGAAGGGGATTCTTTCCTTTGGGAAGCACAAATCTCTGATGACCAAGACTCATCACAGAACCTTTCCGTTTCATGGTCTTCGAGTCTAGATGGAGTATTTTCTTCTCAAGCCTCCGACTCAAACGGCCTCATTTCCTTTTCCTCTTCTCTCTCTGTTGGAACTCATCTTGTCACACTCTCCGTGACAGATACAGATGGAATGCTCTCCACTCTGCAACGTACTGTCGTCTCCAATGGTCTCCCCAGCGCACCATCTGTGCTCATAACACCGACCAGCCCTTCTTCTTCCGATTCTCTTCTCGCTACAGCCAGCGGGTCAATCGATCCAGAAGGAACTACCGTTGGCTATCAATATGAATGGCTACAAAATGGACTTACAACAACACATACAAGCAGCGTAATTCCACCAATAGAGACAAGCAGAGGAGAGTTATGGACCGTCATCGTCACACCCAACGATGGAATCCACAACGGCGCATCCACACAATCTTCCGTAACAATAGAAAACAGTCCTCCGAATCCAACTTCTATCAATATCACTCCAACAACATCATACAACGACAGCACCCTGACGTGCTCTGCTACTTTTCAAGATGATGATGGAGATCCAATAACAAGTACCTATTCTTGGACAGAAGGAAACAACGTACTAAGCACCAGTAACACTGTATCTCTGAGCGGGAGCATTCCTCCTCTTTCTACAATCACATGTACCGCAACAGGTGATGATGGCAGCACAAACGCTTCACAATTCACCAGCATCAACCTTTCCAATCGCTCCCCTATTGTAGACATTCCCAATATCTCCCCCAACACTGGCCTAGAATCGGGAAGTGTTGTCACATGTGCTTCTGCAGCAACCGATCCCGATAACGATACATCAAACATCACATACAATTGGGAACACAACGGCTCCCCCATTGGAACGGGGGCTACCATCGTTCTTCCAATCATTCTATCTGGTGATCAAATATCATGTACCGCAACCGCAACCGATCCCTTTGGCGCTACCGATAGCGCGACCCAAACATTAAGCGTTGGAAACGGAGCACCAACCATTACAAA
This sequence comes from Deltaproteobacteria bacterium, assembly GCA_002683315.1. GTDB lineage: Bacteria > Myxococcota_A > UBA796 > UBA796 > UBA796. The sequence continues at coordinate 1,157 of NYTD01000032.1, forward strand.
CATCCTCTTGTCTCCATCCTCACCCACTGCACAAACCGGAAGCATTAGCTGCTTGGTTTCGACAGATGACCCCGATGGAGATCCCGTAACAGTCTCTTATGCTTGGTCTATTGATGGGATCCTGCAAAGCAATATAACATCTATTCTTTCAGGACCCTTTGCTCATCCCTCCACCATCACCTGTACAGCGACCCCGAGTGATGGTGTTGATACCGGTACTTCGCAATCCGCAACAACCAGCATAGATAATACGCTCCCCAGTGTTTCCGGGCTCAATATATCTCCCTCTCCTGCCTATACAACCAGCACCATCAGCGCAACCTACTCCATCATCGACCTAGACGCCACACAAACAACAAGCGCAAATGTTGAGTGGCACAAAATCGATGGACAAACTGGTGCCGACACGATCGTTAGTACTGCTGGAACAATCTTACCAAGTGCATTCTTTGTAAAGGGAGATAGCATCTATGTCAAGGCAACACCATATGATGGATTTGCTCTTGGAAGCACCGCACAATCGAACCTACTTACAATTTTGAATACACCTCCCACAGCCCCTTCCATATCTATTTCTCCCTCTATACCTATTGTCGGCGTCGACAATCTGACCTGTATGATATCTGGAATCAGCACCGATGTTGATGGTGACTCTGTGACATACACATTCGTCTGGAGAGACGCAAGTGGAACAGTTGTCCAAACATCAAACCAAACAACTCTGACCAGCATATATCCTGGCACTCTCACACAAACAGGAACATGGACATGTACCGTAACTGCCAACGATGGAACCATAGATTCCTTACCTATTATCGATAGCGTCAATGTCTCTGGAGAATGCAACACTCATTCTGATTGTCCGGGTATTACGTATTGCGCTGAGTGGTTTACAGATGGATTATTTCATTGTTCCGATCTTTGCGTAAGCGATACAGACTGTCAAAGCAATGAAGAATGTGTCAATATGGATGGAAGTGCCAATATCCGATACTGTACTCCTGTTCCCTCCACTGCATCAACATCTGGATCTTCTTGCACGGTTGATGCCGACTGCGGAAGCGGAGCCTGTGTCGGAGGATACTGTGAAAGCCATTGCGGTGGAGAAGACGATTGCTTGCTCAATGAATCTTGTCACGCAGTAGGAAACCTAAATGCCGGAGATCTATACAGTACCTGTGGTCCACATAGCGGCCTCCAAGACCTTAACCAGTCGTGTAATGTGAATGGTATATCTGGTGGAGAGTATTGCGAAACGGGACACTGTGATATCCATGAGTACTCATTTTATAATAATCTCTCAGGCTCTGAACCGTACTGTCGTCCACTTTGTAACAAAGAGAGTGACTGTGATCTCAGTGGCCCATATCCAGAAGTCTGCGATATTGTGATTGTGGCCGATTCCCCATCCGCAGGAGCTGCCGCAACACCTTCCGATAGCATCCCCTACAGCAGTGTCACAGCCTGTTTTGAACCATGGGGTGTCGGTTCTATTCCCACTGGAAGCGCTTGTAGTCAAAATTCAGACTGCGCATCAAACAAATGCTTCAATATCATGTTTGGAAGCACACAACGCTATTGCTCTGCCATGTGCGAAACAAATTCGGACTGTGGTGGTGGTACACGATGTCTTGTCGCCACATTAAACACCCCCAATGAATGGATGGTCTACCACTCCAGCTTTACCGTTGGTCAACTACAAGGAATGACCACCCTCACAAAGCTTTGCGCTTTTTAATCTCAGCGCTACTTTGATGCTGTGTCTATCCTGTGAAGGAATAAGAAAAGCATAGACATGTTACCTGTAGAGTCATAAAGACCTGAGAACCATTCTCAGGACAATATTATATGACAAAATCATTTGCCGAGTTAGGACTTCGCGAAGAAATCCTCAACGCCATATCTCTACTCGGTTTTTCGGAGCCAACTGCTATTCAAGAAAGGTGTATCCCTTCTCTTCTAGAAGGAAAGGACATCATTGGTAAAGCACGTACAGGATCTGGAAAAACAGCCGCATTTGCACTTCCCATTATTCAGCGCGTAAACATTAAAAGCAGAAAACCCAAAGCATTAATCCTTGCCCCTACAAGAGAACTCGCGCTACAGGTCTCCGATGCCATTACCTCATTTTGCTCTGGTCAACCGATCCGCATCTTAAGCATATATGGAGGAACACCATACAGACCACAATTTGATGCATTCAAACGAGGAGTATCCATTGTCGTTGGTACCCCGGGAAGAATATTAGACCTCATAAATAAAGGTGGTTTAATATTAGAAGACGTAGAATACGTCGTTCTTGATGAGGCAGATGAAATGCTTCGTATGGGGTTTATTGATGATGTAGAGATGATACTGAGCAAAACCAATCCCAATCGACAAACAGCTCTTTTCTCAGCTACCATGCCTCCTCCCATTCGAAAAATTGGAACAAAATTTATGCGAAGTCCAGTTGAGATTGAAGTGGATGGCAAACGATTAAGCACCGACCATATTTCACAAAAATGGATCTCGGTTCAACAAAGGAATAAAGCAGAAGCACTTCATCGTATTCTTGAATCTTGGGTACAAGATGCCGCACTCATCTTTACGCGAACACGACAAGGATGTGCAGAACTGGCTGATATCCTTACAGAAAGAGGTCTCATCGCAGATGCACTACATGGAGACATGGGTCAAGAAGCTCGTGAGAGAGTCATCAAACGACTTCGACAGAACAAAATACGATTTGTCGTTGCAACCGATGTTGCTGCACGAGGTATCGATGTAAACCATATCAGTCATGTCATCAATTTTGATCTGAGCAATGACCCAGAGAGCTATGTTCACCGTATTGGACGAACGGGCAGAGCAGGTCGTGACGGCACCGCCATATCGTTCATCACTCCTTCCGAAAATCAAAAACTGAGATATTTTGAAAGAAAACTAAAGGTAAAAATAGAGCAGGCTTTTGCACCGACGAGAAACGAAATTACTCAACAACGCTGGTCAGCCCTCAAAGAAGAGATCCTGCTAAAAAGCGATTCCGATATCGCGAAACGCATTGATTCCTGGACCACCCAACTGTTGGAAGAGTCTCAATTACTCCCTCGTGATGTATGCTCTTTGTTGTTACAAGAAATTCTCCTATTGAAGGGTATCGATATAGAAGAGAAACCTGACATCCTAGCAAAATCAGGTAAGAGAGAAGGCAAAAAGAAAGGCGCAAAGAACAAATCGAACTTTGATGAGCGTAATGAGCAAGATATTGTTCTCAATATCGGTCGTCGTGATGGTATTGAAGTGGGCGATGTTCTATGGGCTGTTTCTACTTTGGCGGAAATCAACAGCAATATGATTGGAAAGATCAAGGTCATGGATCGAAAATGCTTTGTCGGTCTTCCTAGAGATATTGCACAACCCTTAATTGAAGCCAAAAGACAGATTGCGATTCGTGGAAAAGAGGTCTCAGTATTCGAAAAAATGGGTTCAGAAAAACCCAAAAGACGATTTACCTCTAATCAACCTCCATCATACCGAAGCAAAAGACGTGGAGCAAAAAAACGTCGTTAATCCATAGCAAGGACATGTATGCCACTACACCCCATCATCTTGACATTCGCAATTTTGGCGGTCTGTTCTTCCGCGCCTGTAGCCAAGATGAGTGGACTCTCTGCACTTGCTCTGGGATTTTGGAGAACGGGAATAGTTGGGATACTTCTATTGTTTCGAGCCCAAAAGCCCAATCTAAAACATTGGTTTTTCACAATATGTGCAGGATTTTTTCTGGCTCTTCATTTTTGGACTTGGTTTACAAGCCTCCAACACACAAGCGCATTCCGTTCTACACTTCTTGTCTGTCTCAATCCTTTTTGGGTTGCGCTATGGGAATGGAAAAAAGGAAATCCTCCCTCCAAATCATTTTGGATCGGTGGTCTCCTTGCTTTGTTGGGCATCCTCATAATGAGCTCTGGCAACCAAGAAGAATCCTTTTCCATATGGGGAGACACTCTAGCCCTTTTGGGAGGAATGCTTGGAGCGGCATACTTTATTATTGGAAAACATGCTCGAAAAGAACTTGACATATATACATACGGTTCATGGACGTGTATTTCAAGTGCTATATGGATCGGTATAATTGCTTTGGCCCAAAACGCCTCCATCATCGTTCAAACCGATGAATGGAAATATCTCATATATATGGCACTCGGCCCACAACTTTTGGGTCATATTGGACTTAATTATGTCCTTAAATATGTTTCTGCATCGTTTATCTCGATACTTTTGCTCTTTGAACCTGTAGGGGCGGGTTTATTGGCATGGTTATTTCTTTCGGAAACACCACATTCTTCCACAATTGCTGGAGCTACGGTTGTCATGTTCGGATTGACATATGTCATTTTATCCTCTCCAAACAAAGCAAATACTTGAAAAAAATAATAATTCGCTTATGAACAAAGACTTGTTGGAGAAGTGATGGAAGAAAAATATTTATATCGTTCTGCGCTTGAGCACTGCTGGTTATCGGCTTCACAAATACAAGAACGCATTCAAAAGAATCCATACCAAAAACATGAAATTTGGCA
>NYTD01000033.1 GCA_002683315.1 Deltaproteobacteria bacterium
AAGGACGACCCCGACCACAGCAATCCTCGGCCGCAGTCAGCTGGAAGTATATCACCGCACTCCGGCCGTATCAGGTCAAGCCGGCGCGCCGCGAGCTGTGCCTCTGCCGCTACCATCTGCATTTCGAGCTCATCACCGATGCGCTGTATAACCTGCGCAAGGGCATCCGCGAGACTGACGTGGCCGATGATGCCTGCTGTAAGTGCAAGAACCACAAGGATGCATACGTAAAGCTTCTATGTTTTGGATAGATGAGTAAACATCATGCCGGAGTTTTGAATTTATCGGGGACACTTCGTAGATCCCACACGATCCTCATCCAAGAGAGAACGATAAGAGCATAGTATGTGGGGTCGAATTCCCACCAAAAAAATCCTTGTCTTGCAGAACGCATATAGTGATGGTGATTGTTATGCCACCCTTCTCCAAGAGTCAATAACGCTAAAAACCAGTTATTTCTGCTTGTGTCTTTGGTTTTATACCTTCTTGAACCCCATACATGGGCCAAAGAGTTTATGGTGAATGTTCCATGGAATAGCAGCACTGTACTTAAAAAAAAGCCCACAAAAAGACCAGACCAGTCTAGGAGAAGCCAGCAAATAAATCCCAATATAATAGCAGGAGCCATGGGGTATCGATCAAGAAGCTTCAGCTCCCAGAATCGCTCCAGATCGGATACATTTTTGTGATACTCGTATGCTTCGTCATGAAAGATCCATCCGATATGTGCATGCCAAAAACCATTTTGCTGCGGAGAGTGTAAATCTTGCGGTTTATCGGAGTATCGATGATGGTGTCTGTGATTACGTGCCCACCATATCACACCTCTTTGGCCAGAAGATTGTGCGAGAAGAGCAAGGAAAAAAGCAAACCATCGGCTTGTTTTGAAACTTCTGTGGGAGAAATACCGATGGTATCCTGCTGTTACACCGAACATTCGGACAACATACAATAAAAAACAGCATAAAACAGATTCTATTGTCCATCCAAATACAACAATCCCAATGATTGCAGCAATGTGAACACCCCAAAAACGAAGCTGACGAAAAAAAGAAAGATAAGTAGAAGACATGAGTTTTCATTCCAGTACACGTGAATGTACTAACCTTTTTTCGTAATAAACAGATTGTTTTTACATGATTGTTCTTGTTGTGTATCAATTTATCTAATACAAAACAGATAAAGTGTTGTCGGATAATGTTTTTGGTTACGACGTAAAAGAGGTTTGTATGCGTGTTTTGGTTATTAATTGTGGTTCTTCAAGTGTTAAAATTTCGGTATATGACCAATCATTGCAAAAACATATTTTTTCATACAAAGCAGAGCGTCTTGGAACCACGGAAGCATGTGTCATTATTGGAGATCGAAAGATCGAGATACCGAATGGCAATCATAAACTTGCTTTGGAAAAAATCGTACAATCGTGTTCAGAAGAATTTGATGCCATCGTGCATCGTGTTGTTCATGGAGGTTCTCATTTCTCGCAACCTGTTCGGATAACATCAGATGTTATTTCACAGATTGAGAAAATAATTCCTCTTGCTCCGCTTCATAATCCTGCAAATATTGCTGGGATCCATGCTTCCATAGCTATTTTCCCTGAATTACCACATGTTGCTATTTTCGATACGGCATTTCATGGGACCTTGCCAAGACGAGCATATTCATATGCGATTCCCAGATCCCTTGCCAAAAAACACAATGTTCGTCGTTTTGGATTTCATGGTCCTTCTCATGAATGGGTAGCCAACCGAGCGAGCTCATACTTGGAGCAGAATGTTGAAGACCTTCGAATTATCACGTGTCATCTTGGAAATGGAGCCAGTTGTTGTGCGGTTGAATATGGACGGTCTATTGAGACAAGTATGGGAATGACACCATTAGAAGGATTGGTCATGGGAACAAGAAGTGGTGACATCGATCCAGGAGCGGTGTTTTCTTTGATGCGAGCCGAAGACCTTTCTCCTGAAGAAATGGAAGAGTTTTTAAATCGATCATCTGGACTTCACGGTTTGTCGGGTGTTGGTAATGATATGCGAGATATTGCTCAAGCAGCAGAAGATGGAAATGATCAAGCTCGTCTTTCCATTCATGTTTATGCACACAGAATTCGAAAATATATTGGTGCTTATTCTGCAATTATGGGTGGTGTTGATGCGATTGTATTTACGGCTGGAGTGGGTGAAAATTCAGCTCGAATCCGACAACAAGTAGCGCAGCGTTTGGACTTCTTGGGAGCTCGACTTGATCTGGAAAAAAATAGAGAAGCTAGAGTAAGCAAAGAGAACGATGTTGCTGATATCTCAGAAATAAGGTCTAGAGTCTCTATTTTGGTGGTTGCTACTGATGAAGAACGTGCAATGGCTGAAAAAGCGATTGAGTTTCTCGAGCAAGAAAATCCCAATCAAGATCTTCAAATTCCTATTGCGATATCTGCTCGCCATCTTCATGTGACACAAGCAGCAGTAGATTCTCTTTTTGGAAAGGGACATACCTTAAGAGAATACAAACCGATCTCTCAGCCAGGACAATTTGCCTGTGTAGAGAAAGTCGATATTATAGGACCTCGAAGAACTATTCAAGGAGTTCGGATTATTGGTCCTCTTCGTCCAAAGGTTCAAGTTGAGATATCAAGAACAGATGAGTTTTCGCTTGGGATTGATGCTCCAGTACGGAATTCTGGAGATGTTGCAAATTCTCCAGGTGTGATTCTTCGAGGTCCAAATGGCGACTATACGATCTCAGAAGGAGTTATTTGTGCACGGCGACATATTCATATGCATCCAAACGATGCAAAACGATTTCATGTTTCGGATCGAGATGTTGTAGAGGTTTCCATCAATAGTGATGGAAGAGACCTTACTTTTGGTGATGTATTGGTTCGTGTATCTCCAAAATACGTGCTAGAAATGCACATTGATACAGATGAAGCGAATGCGGCACAAATTAGTCGTGGTTTTTCTGGGATTTTAGCAGGCGTGTCCAATAAGGCTCATTTATGTAAAAAGAGAGTGTGATAATATTTTTTTTGTTCACACAGTGAAAATCAAACTCATTTTGTGAACCTTGTATATAATAAATGTATTCTTCAATAAAAGGAATTTCTGTGTCAGATAGAGAACGAATTCGTCAGCTAGAAGAACAAGCTCGCGCGCTGGGACTGAGTCGCGAACAGGTTGAGAGCATGAAGACAGCAATATTGTCTTCCAAATCTACCGAACAACAGATGCCTTCTCCGCATCATGAAGGAGGTGTTCCTTTTGGACAATATTCTCTTGTTGAACGGTTGGGAAATGGAGTTTTATCAAAGATGTATAAGGCTTTATCTCCAGAAGGAGAAGAGGTCGTCCTAAAAATCATGCGTCCGGACTTTATGAAATCTCCATTTCTAGATCGTTTTTCTGAGATCTCTGCCAAAATGGTTGAATTCTTTCATCCAAATTGGATTATCTCTCACGAATTGATTCGTGAACCGGGACTTGCGCTTGTGAGTGAGTATTTGGATGGTGCTCCTTTTAGTATCAATGATGAACCAGTTCCTATTGATGCTGTGACATTTATATTACGAGAGATATTAACAGGTCTTGCATATGTTCATGAAAAAGGAGAATACCACGGGAACCTAAAACCAACCAATGTGATTCTTTGTCGTGATGGGGCTGTAAAATTACTTGATTATGGAATGCATAAGGTCTTAAACTCGTCGAAAGGTCAATCTTCAAGCTTATGGTATGGGACTTTGTCCCATATGGCTCCAGAGATACATCAAGGAGAGTGGGGTGCCAAAGCAGATGTATATTCAGCAGGACTTTTGGCTTGGGAACTTCTTGCAGGTCGGCCTGCATGCCCACATCAAAATATAGATGCTCAACGAAGATGGCATGCTTCTATGGGTCCTATGGGTATTGAACTTGTGAGAAAAGAAGTGCCTTCTTGGTTGGGATCCATAATAACGGCTATGTGTCAACGAGATCCAAACCTTCGGCCTGCAGATGCGATGGATGTACTGGACCACTGGCAAGAAGGGTATGGTGTGGAGGCATCGAGACCCGAAGAAGATATTCCATTACATCTGCCTTCTTTATCGGTCTCTGAAAAAAAAGAATCTCAAGAACGTCCAAGGACGAAGAGACGAAGAGAGCGTTCTCGAGCTAGGAAACGTCAAAATATTTCCTCTTCTGTAGAAGTAGAGCAAAAAAAACCAAGAAATAGAACCTCACGAAAAGAAAAGATATCTGCGAAAAAAGAGAGAAAACAAGTAGAGTCTCATGTAGAGCCGCGTGTACAAAAACGAGTGAAAAAAAGTGGTCTTCTTGATCAAGAAAATTTTTTCACACAGATTCAAACAGAGCTTCAAGAGAGATTGATGTCGATGAATCTTCCTGGTGGACTTGTTTTAAAGAAGAAACGTGCTCCTCTTCTTTTGACGGAGGTGATAAGCAACAAAGGTTTTATTGGCTCACTGATATCTCTTGACATCGAATTCTCTGCACAGGCCCCCAAAGGCTATGTGTTGCTGTCTTATGATCTCCTTCATAATCTATTTAATAGATATACTGATGGAGAAACTGCTTTAAAAAAAGGAACCAGAAAAGAGCGAATATCTCACACAGATCGTCGTTCTTTGGAGCGGTTTTTGAGTCCTGTATTTGAATTTATTCAAAAAACTATACCCTCTTCTCAGGTTCAAAATGCGAAGATATCGGTTCCAGATACGCAAGGGAAAAGAGAAGTGGCGCTCTACCAGATAGGGACAGATTCTTCTATGTATGGCATGCTTGCTGTTGGGATTCCAACGGAGTTTTTTTCATATGGCCCAATAGAAGGAGATGTTCAGCCAGTAGGTTCAGAACCTGACGATGTGATGTCAGAGTTAATGGATGTTTCTGTTTCCGTTCGTAGTGCGCTTCCTTCATTTCGACTTTCTTATCAGTCTTTACAAGAGTTGTCTGTGGGTAGCGTGCTTCCATTACCCAAAAACTGGAACAAGAATCTTCGGATTATTATCAATGACACAGTAGCTTTCGTAGGGGAGTATGGTGTAGAAGAAGGCTCTCATGCTATTTTGATTCATTCTCAATATCGAAAGAAGAACTAGCCCTATTGTTCTATTGATTATGATTTTATGTACTATTGAAGTGTCTTTTCAAGATCACTATGATATGAATCTTTATCATTATTTATTGTTACTTTGTGTCTCATTTGATTCCACAGATTTTTTTGAAAGATATTAGTGAGATACAACAGTTTCTGTTACCTACCAAATAGGTATGTTTGACGACTTTCTCTAGCCTTCTCCTCCTTGCATTTCTTATGAATCCATCCAAATACAAAACGACTTCAGGGCTACATGGTGTACATCAATATGTGCGTTTGCTATGTACATTATATCTACAGAGAAAAAGCGGTCTTTTATTTATTGAAAGTGGCCGAAACGTCCACCAGATCTTGTTTCTTGAAGGAAACGCAATATGTATTCAGTCATCTGCACCATTTTATCAGCAGCTCATTGATGCTCAGACGATTGATGAAGAAGAGTGGATCTCGATTCAAAGTAGGGTTACAGATCACGATACTGCTGAAGATATTTTGATATCACAGGGAATCATTAGCCGAGCAGAAGTTGATGAAATACAGCACGTGGTTTTGGAAAAAGGATTGGAATTGCCTTTACACTGGGAAAGAGGTTCTTGGAAATTTCAAGAGAGAGAAGAGCTGACAGCCAATCGAATAGATCCTGATTTGATATCTACGCAGTCAACAATTCAATTGGTTTGGAATGTTATTGGTCCTCATTTGGAGAAGGTTTCTCGTCTGGTTTCCACTGTTCTTTCTGGTCATTTACAACTAGATATACAGGCGAAATCAATCCTACAGTTAATTCATGAAGAGGATGTTTATCTTCGTTTGGAGCGTATTATTCAAGAAGGAATTAGCCTTGAACTTCTTCTTAAAAAATATCCTGGCATGAAATCGATGGTGAATTTTTTGTATCTGCTTGGGTTTTTGCGGTCTTCAAAAATAGTACCAGAGACCATAGCACAAAAAGAAACAGTCCCTACACGAGTAGAAAAAGGAGTTGTCCAAAAAAACATCAGTATAATTCGTTCGGACTATCGACGAAGAATGCAAAAAGACTACTATGCTTTTCTCAAGGTATCTCCAGATATCCAGCAAGGACAACTTGAAAGAAGTATTCGTCGTCTGCAAAGGCGGTGGGGAGGGTATCAAGATTCTGTTCGAACGGAACCAGAAATCTCCAAAAAACTTGATGAGTTATTAATGGCGTTGCAACAGATAGAGGAGGTGTTCACCAATCCAGAAAAAAAGAAAGAGTACGATCGAATGTATCGTTTTGGTAGAGCTCCTTTGATTAGTGGAACAGGTATACAGCAATCTCAGCAAGATCCTCTACAAGGGTTTCGAGAACTTGTAAAAAAAGGGCGCTATGAGGAAGCTTTGGTCCAGCTAAAAGAACGTCAAAACACAGTAGGTCTGAGTGCAGATATTTTGGCAGAGATTGGATGGTGCCAATGGAATCTTGATGCTCGTGTTGAGGCGCAAGATTCCATCCGTCTTGCTCTGGGATTGGATGCTCATCATAAAACAGCTTTAGAGTATGATGCCCGTGTCTCATTGGCTATTGGAGAACCGATGCGCGCACGAAAGAGAATTGTCTCTCTTCTTGCACAAAGTCCAGAGAATGAGTGGGCAAAAGAAACATTAGATCGGATAGACCAAGAGGAGAATGAGCATGGGTAGCGAGAAGACCTTGTTTTCTTTTGGTTGTTCAGAAGAAGTTTGTGAAACGTTAAGATCTTGGTTGTTTCAAACCGGATTTATTGTAGAGTCCTATACAAATTACAAGAGAGTGTGGGCTGATCTTTCTCGTCGAAATCCTGAGATCGTATTTATCAATGTAGATCTTGGTGATGGTCTTCAGCTCCTCAATGCTCTACGAGAAGAGTCAAGTCCTCCTTTATTGGTAGGTGTTTCATCTGGTGTTGATAGATCTACTCTGTTTTTTAATATGTTCTCCAGTTACTTGGCTGATTATTATGTGCAACGCCCGTTAAAAAGAGGATTCTTAGATGTTCTTTTGGCTCGGATTCTCAATGCTCCCGCAATCGTTAAAGAACACAATAAGGTAGAACTGAAAGAATTAACCGATATGGTTAAGCAAAGAGATGACTTAAAAGAAGAGAATAGAAAACTTAACGAGACCATTACAGAGCTTTTACCACAAAGAGACGAGTTGCAGTTACAGCTGGCCGAGTTGCTAAGTGCATCTTCGAAATATGGAGCAGAGATTGAAAAACTGGAAGTGGAATATGAAAAGACACTTTCTGCACAAGAAGATAAATTTGAAGAGCATCTAAAAAAAGAGCAGCTTCAATTTGAACACCTACAAGGCGAACATCAGGCTATTCTTGCTGAAGAGG
>NYTD01000034.1 GCA_002683315.1 Deltaproteobacteria bacterium
AAGAGCCACAACAAGAAGAACCTGTTGTGCGACATGCAGATTTCTCCGTTCATCGGTTGGGTACCAACATCATGAAACACACCATGGTCAAGATTCCTCCTGGCTCTTTTCGAATGGGAAATCATACAACCAGACTCGAAGGATACAGCGAACCCGTACACAAAGTGCACATCACCAATCCGTTTTGGATTACATCGTACCCTGTTGTTCAGGTTTTTTACGAAAAGATTATGAGGCAGAACCCGAGTCACAATCAACTGAGTACATACCTCCCCGTTGAAAATATCTCCTGGTGTGAAGCGGTGTTTTTTTGCAACATCTTGAGTACGAGAGAAGGATTGGAACCAGTATACACACTCCCTTCCTCCATCGAAAACACAGATGATTTTTCCAATCAAGTTCGATGGAATCGAGAAGCAAACGGATACCGTTTACCTACAGAAGCCGAATGGGAATACTGCGCTCGAGCAGGAGGAACGGAACGCTATGCAGGTTCAAACACGCTTGAAGACGTAGGATGGTACAATAAAAATGCTTCTCGGACCCAAGAATTTGGACTCAAAAAACCCAATAACTGGAACCTCTACGATATGTGTGGCAATGTCTCAGAATGGGTTTGGGACACTCCTATTCGATACTATCAAGATGAAATCCTCACCTATCCTGTGCATGTTGAGCCGAACGCTGGGAAACGAATATACAGAGGGGGTGGCGTTCAATCATCGCACGATGAATGCACAGCATCATTTCGACGATTCATGCCCGCAAGTCAACGAGATAAAGACATCGGATTCAGACTCGTTCGAAACTATGATAAATAAAAACTCCTCTCTTCTTTCACAAAAATCATGACCGTCAAGGAGCAATCCTACCCACGCGAAAGCCCTGATGCACATCTCGAAACTGCGCACCAAAAGAGCTCGCACTAATCTCATTTCGAGCACCTGCACGAAGGTCTTGAGGAGAAGAACAAGCATGACCTCCACGCGTCACATAAGCAGAATTGGGTGTTGCCAATGGATCGGTTACCGCAGATGTTCCCAAAGCTCCATATGAGTCGTGCACCCACTCCATGACATTTCCATGCATATTATAAAGACCAAATCCATTGGGTGTATTGCTGGTCACACTTTGGCTTTCACACGGATCATTCGTGGCACAATACGTAGCTACATTCATAAGGGATGTTCCATCACTGAGCTGCACATCATCACAAACTTCCGTATCTTCAGCGTTGAGACTTCCACCACCGCTAAAGGTCCAGAATGAATGATTGGTTCCGGCACGTGACGCCCTTTCCCATTCAGCTTCCGTGAGTAAACGGTATCCTGTACATTCATATGGGTCATAGGCCTGCGTACACGATGTTAGTGCCTCACTCCCCGCACAGCTATAACACAACAACAACGAGTCTCCATATTCTTCATTGTGCCTTGCAGTCATCTGATTGGCAAAAGCAGCCGCCATATGCCACGAAACGTAGTATGCAGGAAACGTATCTCCATTTCCACCATTGGCAGGATAGCCTGTATTCGATGGATATCCCATGGTATAGAAAAACATCCCCTGTGTAACCTCAGTGGTGGACACATAATAATTGTGGGTCAATGTCACCTGATGTTGTGTCTCATCCTCACTTCGTCCAACCTCTTGAGAAGAGGAGCCCATCAAAAAGGTTCCACCGGGAACCAATGAACTGGTCAACGTGTAGCTCCCGCCCAAATCCAACGTGGTTTGACACAAAGATACATAGGGATTGGAATCATCACAATCAATATCAGAGGTAAATCCATCGCAATCTTGATCGTCGGCGCCATCCCCAACCAAAGAATTTTGATCATCGCAATCGTCCTCGAAAGAGACTCCATCACAATCCGCGTCTTCATCTAGTGTTGCTGCATCGCGATTGGTATCATCACAATCTTCTTCGGTGAGAATCCCATCACAATCACCATCTTGTGCAACGACCGTAGATTGGTCATCTTCATCATCGCAATCATCTTCCGTCTGCGTTCCATCACAGTCTTGATCCAAAGCCTGTGCCCCTAGCGCCGCGTCCTCATCGTCGCAATCTTCGTCGGTCTGTGCACCATCACAATCTTGATCCAAATTCTGTGCACCAACAAGTTCATTGGAATCATCACAATCATCTTCCGTCAAAACAGCATCGCAATCACCATCCTGTGCAACAACTGTGGACTGCGCATCATAATCATCACAGTCATCATCTTCAGGGATACCGTCTTGGTCGCAGTCCCCTGCCAGTGCAACATCATCGGGATTTTGATCATCACAATCTTGAGAGGCAATAAGACCGTCTTGATCGGCGTCTACTGATCCTGTGGGTGTGGCTGTCGCAAATGAAGGCTCTTTATCCGTCTCCGTGCACGAGCAGAAAAAAAGAGTCGCAAACAAATTCAGCATGATATCTCCAAGCAGTACAGTACCCTTATGATAGCACCGTACCGCTCAGAAGCAAAATAAAGCCTTTTGCGGGAAACAAAAGGCTTTGATCGATTGTTAGTTATCTTGGAACAAGATGCTTCCAGACAAGTCGGATATACAGGGATTGTCACTGATTCCTAGACTATTCATGACGACTTCGCAATCGGCACCTTCACATTTTCCTTCGATTTTGGCTGTGTAGGTAGCACTTTCAGAATCAGTAAAAAGAACGTCTGCCTGAAAGTCCAAAGAAGCCACAGCATCTGGATCTACAGGGTTTCCTTCATCGTCAACAACAGGTTCACCATTTTCATCATTGTACGTTGTCACATCTGTTTCAATGCCATTCACGCATACCGCGCTCATACCATCTCTTGTACAATCAAAACTTGTTCCAGCTTCGCTGGTAAAAGTCAAAACAGTATCCGATGTGTTGGAGAGCTGGAAAACCAATGCATCCAAAATTGTGGGATTGTACAATGGGTTACTGACAAGATTGCAATTGTCGTCAGAATATTCTGAACCATCATAAGACCAAGCTCCCTCAGTAGGAGTAAATGTTTCCTCCACGCCAGAATCGGTTCCTTTCTCTTCTTCACCACAGGCAATAAAACTGCCAACTATAATTGAAATAAACAAATGTATCATTTTATCCTCTATTTATTGAATTAATCGTGGTTCTAACTGGTAAATACAGTGTAATAGTACTTTCCGAAAAAGCAACCTCAAAAGGCACAAACATCTACGAGATTCGAATACTATTTTTCCCGTTTATGAGCCATTCAATCTATTATAAAGCATAATTCTGTAGCGAGATTATCATTCATAAGAATCATCATCTACCTAGAGACATCCGAGCATTCAATACACCCACCTTTCAATATCGAAAAAGGGTCTCTTAGCTAGAGCAATCCACTTCGAACAAGAAGTGCATTTGCATCGGGTTCTCGACCCATAAAAGCCACAAAAAGTTCATCTGCAGGTGCAGAATTTCCTTGTGACAGAATGGTATCGCGAAATGACTGTCCAACCTCTCGACTAAAAATCCCTTCATTGGCGAAACGAGAGAAGGCATCGGCATCCAATACCTCTGCCCACTTATACGAGTAATACCCACCCGCATAGCCAACTGGATGAGAGAATAGATGCCCAAAACGAGTCACCATGGATGGCCCAGAATGAGACAAATCAGGAAGATAACCATCAAGAATCTCTTTTAGATTTGCATCGATACTCTGTTCGTCCCATTCTACATCTTGCATATGAAGTTCTAGATCCAACTTACCAAAGGATAACTGTCGCATTGTTCCATACGCGCTGTGAAAGTTTTTGGCTCTCTTAAGCTTTTCGACGAGTTCATCGGGAAGCACAGCTCCGGTCTCATAATGACGAGCAAAACGATGCAACGCCTCCGTTTCCCAACACCAGTTCTCCATGATTTGTGAAGGCAATTCTACAAAATCCCATGCTACATCAGTACCGTTGAGCGCAGGAACAGACACGCGACCAAAAAGATGATGCAGTAGATGTCCGAACTCATGAAAGATGGTCTCTACTTCACGATGCGTCATTAGTGCTGGTTTATCTCCGATCGGTGCCGTCATATTTCCTGCTACCAAGCCCACATTTAATGAAAAGGTGCCATTTTCTTTTTTCTGTCCGGAAAACAGTGGATTCATCCATGCGCCAGCACGCTTACTCTCACGAGGGAACCAATCTGTATAAAAAAATCCGATTTCGGTTTCATCTTTGTCGAACAACGAGTAGGCGCGAACACTCTCATGCCAAACTTCTATCACCCCTTCAGGACATTCTTCATCCGGAGCGCAAGCGCGACTGGAACGTTCTTCTATGCGAACACCGTACAGATCATGTATGATCGAAAACAACCCCTTCAGGACGGAATCAATGGGGAAATAAGGACGAAGTTCTTCACTGTCAAAATCATAGAGTTCTTTTCGCAGCTTTTCTGCATAGAAGTCAAAACTCCATGGAGCAAGTTTTCCCTCTTTTCCCGTTTTTTCCGATACCCATGACGATATCTTCCCTACTTCATCAGCAAAAGCTTCTTTCACTTTTCCATGCAGGTCTTCTACGAAACTGAGTGCGTTCTGACCTGTTTTTGCCATTCGTTGAGAAAGGATTAGATCTGGGAAATTGCTGTGTCCAAGAAGCTGAGCTTGACGCTTTCGTAAGGAAAGAATCTTCACGACAAGTGGAAGATTGTTGTGCTCTTCTCCTCTGCCTATCTCTCCACCTGCTCTCCAAACAGCCTCACGCAATGCTTCATTACTGCTATGCTTCAGGACAGGAAGACGAGAAGGGACATGCAGTGTAAATCGCCAACCATCTAATCCTTTACTTTTGGCTGATTGCTTCGCCGCTTGCAAAGCGGATTCTGGAAGACCGACAAGCTCCGATTCATCGGTGATTATAAGCTCCCATCCATTGGTCGAGTCCAAAACATTATTGGAGTATTCCTTGGTGATCTCTGCTAATTCTTTGCTTATTTTCGCAAGCTCTGTTTTTCTCTCTCCTTCAAGCTGTGCGCCATTTTGAATAAACTGCTCACGAACTTCTTCCATATGTCTTTTGGTCACCCCTGTACGAGTTTGTTCCGCTTGATACGTTGCATCCACGCACTTCCAAAGACCATCATTAAGATACAAACTTTGAATAAAAACAGATACCTTGGGAAGCATTGTCGCCATCGCTTGACGAAATGCCTCGCTATCACAAACACTTGCGAGATGCCCCACCTTTCTCCATGCCAAGGTCAATCGATCAGTGATATCCTCAAATGCAACAAAGCAACCTTCATACGTGCGAGGCTCTTGTCCGATGAGCTCATTGACTTCCTCTTGGGCTCGTTCCAATGCTTTTGTAATATCGGGAATCACATTTTCAGCGGTAAGCTTGGACCAAGAAATGCGCTCTTCCTTAACAAGAAATGGATGCATAAAAAACCTCTAATGAATGTATCTGTATTTGATGATGGACACCTTATCACTTCTTTTGTATCACCATTTCACATGGTATGAAATAGAAATTACGTATTTAATCGGTCAAAATAACCATCTCATGATGTTTTATGTGCAATAAAAATAGAACATACAAAAAATTGACTTGGCGTACAGCAAAAAGAACGTACAATTATCCGTACGGAGAATTTATATGAATGTAATCTTTTGGCTAATTGGTTTCAGCAATATCACAAAAGCAGATCCCTGCGGGATGGTTCCTCCGATAGCTGTTGCTTCGAATGAACAAATCATCACACGAAAAGGAATTCAGCGAACCTATGTCATGCACAAAAATGGAATCGAGACCATGGCACTTCATCCAGCATTCACGGGTAAAGTTCAAGATTTTGGGATGTTGATTCCATTCCCCAGTCCCCCAGAACTATACAAAATCAATGATGATATGTTCGCCCAGCTTGAACGATCTCTTGTACCACCCACCATCGAAGTGTATCAACATGACACCTATCCACCCCCTACACCGAGATCAGCGGGTCTTGGTAGAGGCAGGGGGGGCTCATCCGGTCTGGGAGCCCTAGGGGCAAAAGGAATGCAACCCAACCAGGTCCGCGTGCGTGAAGAAGCGTTGGGCATGTATCAGGTTGCCGTTATCGAAGCTGGTAGTGCACAGGCACTCAAAAAATGGATGCAGGAACACAAATACAAGTTTCCCGATGGAATGGAAGAAGTCGCACAAGACTATGTCGAAGACAGATGGGCTTTTGTTGCCATCAAAACACAGATCGGTGCCAAAACCAACATAGAACCCGCAGCGGGAATGCGAGAAGTAGACACATCCTATCCAAAAGGAGCCTCGTTTGACGGATATGTTCAGGGAATGGGGTTTCGGTTCCCAAGCAATGAAATTGTGGTCCCTATGCGCCTGTCTGTGTTCAACGGTCGAGACCCACACAACATCGTCTATCTTTTTTCCGAAAAACAAATGAACATCGACAAGGTAGATCAGCCAGAAGACTACTATTACCTTTCTGGAAAGAAGTTATATGAAAATCTCACAGAACCTTTGGACTTTTCTTTCCGAGTAGGCTCCAAGGACAAGCTCAACGAGAAACAACAACAACAGCTGCAGGAATTTCTTGATCCCGACGCCATCACCAAAGAGTTTCGACAATTTCTTCAATCCGATCTCATGGCACTCCAAACTTCCTCTCTCCTCTTAGAAAGCGAACAGAAAGAGAAAGAGTTGCTCTCTATCTCTGAATCTTTTGGTCTGCGTGGAGAAGAGATAAACAAGCTTCATCAAAATGGGCTTGAAAAAATTCGTGAACAACAAACTGGCCAAGCATTGGGTGATCTCAAGAATATGCACCTGTCCATCTTTTCTGGTGTTCTACCCAATGATCTCATCCAAAAAGAGAATATTCATTTTGTTCCTGTATCCTCCCCACAGCCAGACAAAATCCATATAGAAGATACCTTTCGCATCACAAAACTAACAACCCAAAGCTATAAAGATAAGCCATTATCAAACATCAATATTCCATCCCTGAGTCAGAGCCTTACGGTCAATCGCCCCTTCACACGTCAATCTGGAAAAGTGTCAGTACAGACGATCAAATTTACAAAAGGCAAAGATGAACAAGCCATGGCTCAAATCATAATGCGGCGATACATGAATCAATTTCGATACTGCTATCAACGCATTCTCATCAAAGATCCATCGATACAAGGTATCTTTTCAGTGCAGGTCTCTGTTTCTCAAACTGGAAAAACCATCTACGCCATCATCGGACAAGATACAGTCAACAACAATGCAGTGACTTCGTGTTTCGCAGGTCGATTTAAGAGATTCACCTGGTCCAAAAATCTGTTCGATCGCCAATTTGAAGTTTGGTTTCAATTGACACAATAGAACCTATCTTCCCGCTTGTACCCATTCCAGCTCTCCCGCGGTATAAATCTTATGCTGCCGAAATGCTTGTTTTACTCTGCGATGTACATCAGATGAAAAACGAGATTCATATCGTCCGTCAATCACATAGGCTTTGGCTACAAGATGAATCGCAAATCTCTCTGCACCATCGGGAACAGCCCCTTCCTTCATCAGAATCGATACCGGTTTTTGCCAGAATACATAGGGACTGGATACAACAGCCTCTTCAATAATCGTCTCTGCAAGCTGAAAATCTTGATTGCACCCGATATAGAATCGAAAAACACACATCTGATCAAGGTTTCCAGAATTGGCGCACGATACAACACCTTGTAAAAACTGGTTGTTGGGAATGGAAATCAAGTTGTCATCAAGATCCACAATACGAACAGATCGCAAACCGATCTCAACGACTTCTCCATAGTGTCCTGCAAAAGAAACACGATCTCCTACCTGAAATGGTCGGTCGAGTAAAAGCGTAATACCAGCCATCAAGGAGGCCACCAAATCTTTTGATGACCATGAAACACCAAGAGCAAGAAGACCGATGAGTAACGAAAAACCATCCTGAGAAAACATTAAAACTTGAGAAAGACACAAAAATGATCCCAAGAGCAAGATCAAAAATTGGACCAAAACAGAGGCCTGCTTCATATTCAGGCGATACCGTGTATAATTTTCGCCAAGCCTATCGAAACCAAAACGTGTAAAACGCATAGAAAAATACGTCAATAAGGCGATAAATAGTGCTGGAATAATCCCACCCGTATCAATGAGATGCACAATATCTAAGTTAGATAACAGCGTTAAATCCATATTAGAGCCTCATCGAAATAAATCTTTTTTGGATAAGAACCCGCTCCACCCACGGGTACCAAATGGATCGAACCGTGTATTCTTGATTCTTCAAAATCACGATATCCATATCTACAAGGTTTTTACAGATGCTTTGAATGATCTCAGAGCCGATCTGCAATGAACGACATAACTCAGAGTACTGAATCTCTTGATGCAGAACAATAGAAGACAACACAAAACAGCTCATATCATCTAGTTTTTGGATTTCAGTCGTTTTTAACAGCGGAAATAATTTGATGAGAAGCGTTTTACTCTCCTTGCCTTCATCTTGAAAAAGAGAAAGCAAGAATAGCTCAAACGCAGTGGAAGGATTTCCTTTACTCGCATCCGACAACAGTCTCCAGTACGACATCTGTGCTCGATGAACAGATTGAGGGTTTTTTAGTGTTGTTAGAGAAGAAAAGTCCAACTTGTATTCTTTTTCTTCCACGTAATTTTTCATTGTCTCTTGGAGCTGTTGTACACTCCATGGAACAATCTGTACCTCTGTGCGAAAAAAGTTACTCTGAATCGGAGTTGCTGGAGATGTGATGAATCTCCATGTGGGTAAATGACAGGTCAGTACCCAACAGTGCCGATTGGATGTTTCTTGAATGATTGTAAACAAGGTGTCAAGCACAACAAAACCTTCTACAATCCGGAGGAAAACATGATGCACATTATCGAGAAAGAAAATCGTAGATTCTCTTTTTTTCAATGTCTCTATCACATCTTGTGTTGTATGAATACCGTCTGGATCCACTTCCAAAGAACAGGCGATCCAACGAAGAACAGTTAATCGATTCCAGTACTCGTTACGTTCGATATCTTCCGTCAAAAATGAATGTATTGGGATATCATATTCTTCATCTTTGATGAGCGTCATTAGATGAGATTTACCCATACCCTCATCTGCTGTGATGACAATAGAACCTCGCTTTTGATCTCTCTTCCAATCTGCCATGCTCTGAAGAATGATATCTTTGTATGACTCCAAGGGACGAGCATTGTCAAACCCCCATTTTTGACTTTCAAAAGCGAGCAGTCCCTCGTGTTTGGTCGCAGTTTCCTCAAGAGCATTACGTGCAAGTGTAGAACCAAAAAGAGAAGAATGTTCGATACACCAAAAAATAACTCGTCCCATCGCATCAAAAGATATGATGATGAGTGATAAAACGGCCCTTAACCGAGAACCAATGATTCCTTTTGAGAGATGATTACGTATTTTTTTCAGTGTTATTAAGCCAACAGTCTGGTCTGATTTCTCTTCCCAAAAAGTCCCCCACATTCTCAATTGAACTGCAAAAAATAACACAAGTATAACATTTTGCATCCACTGTACAACAACAGCCCCTTGATACGCAAAAAATAGACTCTGTACTCCATCTTCTAGAATGTTCAATCCCAAAAAAACAATGACAAACATAGAGATACTTCGCTGCAATTGTTGATAATCCACCATGCTGTCTTTCCACGTATGGGCCAATGCAGAGACCAGTCGCATACCCACAAAAAACACAATAATGGAAGAAAAAATTCGGAATACACTACCATAAAGAAAGGAGTGAAGGATCAAAGCAGAAAAAAGATAGTACATCTGATGGATTACGCTTTTCCATTTTTGTATTTCTGACTCAACATCTTCTGTACGAGGTACGTACAATCGATCCTGGTTTCTCAACCATGTACGTATCCAAAGCCATCCAGGAACAAGTCGCCGCAAAGACCAAAGCCAGCACACAGCCAGTACACCACCTCCAAAAAATATCTGTACAAGATCCAAAATGTGATTGATGTCCGTAAACCATCCTTTCGCGCGAGACAAATGTTCTCCCAAAGCCAAGGAGAGATGACTTCCTTCAAATTGGACTGCTTCCCACACCATCTGACCATCAACTGATCGCATATCATGATGTTTTGTACGCACTTCATACTCATTCATGGAAATCCAAAGAGTGTATAAATTTTGCTTTTCTTGCTGGATGTTTTGGCTTCGATCGCGCAACGCATGCTCTATATCACCAAGAGCCTGCTGAACAGAAAGATCCTGTTCAACAGTGGATTTAGAATCAATTGGAACAAGATTATCGAGTGTCAGAATTTGTTCTTGAATGGATTTTTTATAATCATACACGCGTTTTGTATGCTCTTGCAATCGCTCATCTTTGTTGGAAGCCAAAGGAGGAAGTTCTTTCCATTCTATAAAGATTGCATCGATCGCAGAGCGTTCTATTTTGGCCTCTTCCAAATAATCTTGCACACTTGTATGTCTTTTTAGCTCATTTTTCCGAAGAAGAGTTTCTATTTCTCTAAGTCGAACAACCTCCTGTTGAATACGCTTTTGGTCTGCGCTTTGCTTTGCCTGCAATTCTTTTTGCTTTGCTTGATCCAAACGTTCTTGCGATTCCCGTAACTGAGCCTCGTTACGAAGCGTTGAACGATGTTCTATATGATCGTTTAGTACATCCAATTGATAGACAAGAATTTCTTTTTGAAGAGGCAACGCATCATCGGGAAGAGACGTAATTTTTTTTTGTACAATCTCTTTCTCTTCCTTTGCTTCTCCCTCTTCCAATTTCGAAACGCTTGGTTTCCAATCTTTTTGTATACGAACCCATTTTTTTTCTATCTCAGCCTGTTTCTGTTGAGACTGCTTGGTATTTAACGCTTTGATTCTCTGGGCAAACTGTTGTTTTTGTCCAGTCTGCCAATGTGAAAAAATCAACAGTGTTTTCTTTTGACGATCCAAAGACCAATCTTGAACATCCACATCCGAGATCAGCTCTTGTACTGTTTTGTCTATGGTCTCATGCTCACTGTGAAACCACAATCGGATTAATCCTTTTTTGAGCTGTTGAATATACTTTTTTTGAGCAACAGCATGAGCTAATTCTACATTTGTATTCGCGGGGTCAACCTTGTGACCCAATAGTTGGCGATTTTCTATTTTTATGCTTTTGAGTTGCTCTACAAAGTCGACATGTTGCTCTAATCGTTGAGAAATTATCTGAAGCATTCGAAGATTTAGCGTATCTCGATCGTTTTCAGCATTCCATTTTTTTTCTACAAGCTCAGCAACCAATTTCGAAACTTCTGGCTTTATCTCTTTATCAACCAACTTGTGGAATGTCTGCGTTAGTCTTTTTTGGTATTGCACACCAATGGTATTGATTTGTGCATTTCGTACCTCAGAATCAAACAAATCGATCCCTGAAAATTCCCAGAATGCATCTGTAATTTTTTTTTCCCTGGCAAAGAATTCTTTCTTCACCTGCACTCGTTTTTCTAAAATGGCAAGCTCTCGCTCTAATAGAGGAATCATCTCTTGGGTGAGCTGGCTTTGTGGAATGCCTATAAAGTCCGATTCAGGACTCGCAAAAATCGTGCATAAAAAGACAAGGAAGAACATGGAAAGCAGTCTATCATAGATCGAAATATTTGAACCGAAGAGTTCTAAGTACAGTGTTGTCTTTGGTTTTATTTCGCAGTACTTCTAAACAAGTATTCCCTGTTATCGGAGATTAAAATGAACCGCACACTCATTTCAAAATTACCACATCCAATTGCGGGAGCTCTTCTCAATTTCTTAGATGAAGAACTCTCTCGTTCTGCAGATGAACTATCCGAACTTTTTGTTGCCATCATCGAGTATATTGGAGGTGTTGCACTTGCTGATTATTTAGATGGACACAGCGATCCCCAAAAATGCGCATCCAACCCCAACCTAAACAGCTGGCTCGTCAGTCAGCTCTCTACAGGAAAAGCGGAAGCAGGACACTGGGCTCGCTGGACACAAATCGCGGTTCGCTCCACGACCCATCCTGCCATTCCCTGCTTGCAAACCCACGTCAACGAAGCCGATCTGGATGATCCAAGCCAAGACATCGCGTGGATGCTTCGATTCAGAAACGATGTCATGCACGGGGGTTTTGTCGCCCCACTTGTCAAGATCAAACAAGCGGTTCAGCGTATGGAGCGGATTTTTGATCGCCTCCAACCTCTATGGGATTTAACTCCTCTTGGATGTACCTCTTCCGATCCTGATGCTGTATGGCACGAGCTTCGTGGATTAGAGGCAATTCCACACGATGCTCCTATTATTGAAAGAGAAGGATGGGATGAAGCAGGAAGTGTCTTGCTTATCGATAAAATGGGTACAGCTGTTTTGGCCATTCATCCTGGTTGTGAAGTAGATCCGGAAGGTTGGATGCATCTTCAACATGCTTGGAAACATAACCATCAGCTCTTGTTTCACAGACCGGGGATTCAAGAGTTCTTTATGCGGTATCAAAAAGAAAGGCTGGGGCAGATCACGGATCAAAAATGGAAAGAAGATCAAAAGCAATCTCTTCCAAGCCAAGGATATGTTTCCAGACCCAAGATAGAAGATAAATTAATAAACTTTCTCAAAGAACCAGGTGCTATTGTTCGTCTTGTCGGTCCAGAAGGATCAGGAAGAAGTACCATTGCGAGCCAATTATCTTCTCTAACGCAACGTCCGACATTTGTATTGTCTATAGACCCCTCTTCGGTTCGTATGGACCCGGGCGTTGTGCAGCGATGGACACAATATACTCTCTCACACTATTACACAGATGCCGCACCTCCGATTCAGCTCAGCAAGTCAAGACCCAACAAAAAGGATTCTCTGGTCATCCAAGCAT
>NYTD01000035.1 GCA_002683315.1 Deltaproteobacteria bacterium
GAGCAGTATGCGCTCACCTTGGAAAGGTGGGGATATTACCAAGAGGCAGATGTAATGTATGTGAAATTACGTGAGTCAGATTGGAAGGAGCGTGCAGAGCAGCATATAAATCGAATTCAGCAGTATCTACCATCACAATAATCTATTTTTGGGTTTGTCGTGAATCGATCTTTGTTGTGATTTTTGCTTTGCTGTATTGTATTCAAGGGGATATATATATTTTGAATGTTCACAACTGTTGGACATTACATTAAGCACTTTTAATCCCAGTGATGGGTCCACAACATGTCTGATTTCTTATCCCACGATGTATTAAATGTGCAGCCAAACAGGTATAGGCAATAACATGAGTAAGAAGCTATTTGTTGGTGGTCTCTCTTGGGACACTACGGAAGAAAAACTACGAGAAAGCTGTTCTGTATATGGAACGATTCTTTCTGTAGTGATTGTATTGGATAAAGAGACAAGAAAGTCGCGTGGATTTGGCTTTGTTGAATTCTCAAATGAAGCAGAAGCGCAGGCTGCGATTGACGGATTGAATGGTACTCGTTTGGATGGTCGCAATATTAATCTTCGTCCAGCAGTAGACAATAAAAATAGACGAGATAGAGTTCAGCGTCCTTCTCGAAATCGTGAAGCTCGACCTAGACAAAGAGAACAACATAATCGTCCTCATCAATCAAAAGATAATTCCTCGGGCAAGACTGCGAAACCTTCCTTTGACAATAATGAGAAGAGACAAAAAAAATGGTCGAAACCAAAAGAAGGTTCGTCTTTTCCAGATCAGAAATGGGGTGAAGATTCCTGGGGCGCGGATGATAAGTGGGGAAAAGATCGTCGGCGCCGTCGAGAAGGCAAAAAAAAGAAAACGCAGTATAAAAAGAACAATCGTTGGGATGATTGGGACGACGGTTAGTACTGTCTGTTGTGTTAAGATACAATCACGAACATTACTGAAATGAGATCAAGTGATCGTAAAGAGTATAATAACCTTGTCCACCGATAAGGGTATGTGTACTTGCGCTTGGGTCATATACCAATGAGGCACCCAATAATGCTGGAGGAGGATTTCCACTCGAAGTGATTTCAATAACCTCTGCCGTACATCCAGATGTAGGAAGAACTGCATAACTGGAGCTGACGAGAGTATAATAGCTTTGCCCTCCTACAAGCATAAATCCTTGCATGTGATCAGACCAAGTCAGTGAAGACCATACCATTGGAGGTAATGTATCTCCAGTCAATGTTCCTTCTGTCCATGACATAGTAGCCAAGTCCAAACAATAGGTAGCATCATTGAGTGCATAGTATGTTTGTCCACCGATAAGCCATATGGCGTCGTTGTTTTGATCGAATCCGGCAGTTGCACCGTATAAAGGAGGAACCATTCCTGATGGTGCTTCTTCCACCCAGCTCACAGTAGCAGAAGATGAGGAGAGTGATAAATCGTTACTGAGATCGATACTCCAGACATCATCATAGAGGGTATAGTATCCTTGACCACCAACCATGTAGGCGATGGATGTATTGGTGTCCATAACCATAGCTGCACCCATACGAGGATCTGGTGCGGTTGATGTCGTTGCAGTCATATACCAGACTTCAGCTCCACTTGTTGTGTCGAGAACGTACAATGTATCATTAAGGCTATAATATGTCTGTCCGCCAAAGATTAGCCATTTTTCCAAAGCAGGCTCAAATGCGGAACTGTGCTTCATAAGAGGTTCTGGAGAAACACCACTATAGGACAATGTACTCCATGTTGTGGTATTTTGATCGTATTCGTACAATGATTCACTGAGTGCGTAGTAGGTTTGACCTCCATATATTAAGATACGATTGTTGGTCTCATCAAAAATGGATGCAGAATGCACCAAGGACTCGAGTAGTGTTTCTGTGCTGGTCCAAGAACCAGATCCGTTGAAACAATCACCAATAGATGGATCATTATCATCGCAATCGGGACCTCCACAGCTATTGGAGTCAAAACCATCACCATCGAAATCGCAGTTTTCTAAAATTGTAATATTTGCTGAACTGGTCGCGCCATCGTCAGTGCCATCGTTGGGAGTAACAACACATTCCCATACATCGTCTTTTATTGTAGATGCAGCGGGAATGGTATCTCCAGATAGGGTCGTAGTATTTGTGGATGTGAATGAATTTCCGTTTTGAAACCATTGAATAGTGTAGGTAGAGACATCTCCATCATCATCGGCTGAGGCCGTTGTGATGGCACACATGAGGTTGTCAAGACCAGCTGTTGCACTGGCAGGCTGAATCTCTATGGAAGGGGCTTGTGGAGCAGTGTTGAGGATCGTAATAGAGGCAGTTGTGAATGTACTCCCATCGGTAGAGCCATCATTGGGTGTTACTTCGGCGTAGATTACATTATCTTTGTTAAAATATTGGGCGCCATCGAGTGTTGCTCCCGTATACACGAGTGATGGTCCTGTGCCTGGATCGACGTACCAGTCAATTGTTGTTGATACGGTATCTCCATCTACATCACTGCTACTGGCTGTAATGGAAGCAGTATCATTGGTGTACAATGTAGTCGGATCGATCGCGGCAGATATAATCTCGGGAGGTGTATTTTCTACAGTTACGGTATCGCTGGCTGTTGTGGTTGTGTATGTGTCATCGGCGATCACGGTACACGTAAAGACATCTCCTTTTGCGGATGTTGATGGAGTTAGGGTTAGTGCTTGCGTTGTAGCGACTGTCTGTACACCATTTGACCATGTGTATTGTAGAGAGGGAATTCCACCATCTGGATCGGATGCTGTTGCATTGCATGTTAGTGTTGTACTATTCTGTACACCGGTGTTGGGCGTGATTGATACAGTGAGGTTGGGGGCCGAATTCTCCAAGATGACACTGCTGTTATCCATCGCCGTTCCTCCATGAGGATCGGACAGGGTTGCTGTACACAAAATAGGATCTCCGACACCAACCATTCCAGTTGTGATCGTCAATGTGGCTCCTGTTCCAATGGGAGTACCATTGGAGCTCCACGCATATTGTGTGGATAAGCTGTCTTGATCATCATCTATTCCTGCGGCGGAACAGGTTAGTGTAGAGCCTACTTGTACACCAGTGTTTGGTGTGATGCCAATGGAAGCGAAGGCAGGATCTCTATTGCTGATGGTTCGCGTTGTAGAGTTTGTCGCCGTTCCTCCATTGATGTCTGTTGTTGTGGCAGTACATGTGATGGTATCGTTGGGAATAGCAAGCGTGTAGTCTAGTGTGATAGAAGTACCTGTACCGATGATTGTGCTACCATTGCTCCATTCGTAGCTCTCTGTTGTTGGGTCACCATCTGCATCAGTAGCAGTTGCTGTACAGATGAGTGTATCGTTATTATAGGCAGGATCAGGGTTGATTTCGATATCAGTGATTTGTGGTGGGGTATTGTCTATGAGTACGTCCAGACTGTCGCTGACGCTATCTGTTCCATCCGTTGTGATTGCCGTACAGGTTACAGAGTCTCCCGGAGAGAGACTGGTTGTTGATAAGTCTAGAGTAGAGCCTGAACCAATATTTTGTGTTCCGCTACTCCAGCTATATGTGGTGTTTAGAGTATCAATGGTGTCGACATCGGATGTGGTTGCCGAGCAGGTAAGGGTGGTGTTTGTTGAGATAGAGGTTGATGGGGTTATGGTTAATCCACTCATGATAGGAGCTGTATTGGATATGACAATAGAAGCTTCTGTATATGTACCAGAACCATATGAGTCTGCCGGTGTTACACGAAGTGTCCATGTTTGTGATTTTGTGGTTAGGGATGCCGGGAGAGTTGATCCTGTATGCTGCACTGTATTTGATTCAAGCCATTCATAGGTATAGCTAATGACATCTCCTTCGGGATCGATCGAAGCACTGGCCGATCCAGTAAGGTCATCGGCTGTATAGGCAGGATCTGGACTAATGGAGACTGTTGGTGCTGAGGGAGGGGTATTGATGGTGATATCGATGTTGTCGGTAGCGGATAGACTATCAGTATCCGTGGCTGAAAGCTGAATCGTATGCGTTCCTGCGCTTAAGTTGGCCAATGAAAAAGAAGTGTTTCCAGAACCAGAGGCGGCAGTAGTATTCAGCACTCCATCTGCGGAAGAATTCCATTCAATAATGAGGAGAGAGGCAGCATCTTCAGAGTCTGATACAGTCCCAGAAAAGGTGATATTGGTTCCTTCACTAATAATGCTACCATCTGTCGGAGCATCGATTTGGACACTTGGTGGAGATCCGATAACAACAAGAACGTTGTCTGTACATGTCTCACCGAGTTCATCTGTGACTGTCATGGATACAACGTGTGTGTTTGCGCTTAGATCGGAGAAAGCAAATAAAACATCTCCAGAGCTTGTCGGAGTAGAGGAACCAATGGCTCCATCTTTGTCTGAGGTCCATGCAACACTTAGCCAATCAGAGGGGACATCGGGATCAGTTGCTTCCGCTTCAAAGATAATGCTTTGTCCAAAAGGAAATATGTCACTACTACTTGGAGCAATGATATTGCAACTTGGTGCGGAGTTGGGTGGTCCAACAACGATGGTAACAGTTTCTACATCGCTTTTTCCATTACTGTCTTCGACATGCAATGAGAGTCCGTGTTCCCCTTGACTCAAATAACCAAAATCCACAAATGTTCCATTTCCGTCTGGATTGGTATCTAGTGGCAGTGTTCCATCGATGCTACTTTCCCAATAAATAATTAGGTCAGAGACTTCGTCTTCCGCATCTGAGGCTTTTCCTTCGAATGTAATAAGCTGATCGGAATAAAAAACTCCATTTCCAAGAGGGCTATAGATTACAGCATCTGGAGCGTTGTTTTCTATGAGATCGATAGTGATGGTATCTTGCCCTACATCATTGGAGGGATCTCGAACTTCAGCTGTAAGGGTATCTTCTCCTTCCTGAATCGTAATCTCACATACACTATTTCCCGAGACATCAGGTGTGGATGAAGAACAAACGACTCTACCTGATATTGTCCAAGATACTTGTAGATCACTCAGTTCATCATTTTGATCAGATACAGCAGCAGAGAATATAACGGTATCTCCTTCGTACAGTGATATTCCATCTTGATGGGAAGTAATCTGAATTTCAGGGTTGTAGTTAAACTCATTGATGGTTTTGTCTGTTTCACAGGCTATCATAGTAACGAGTGATGGGATGATTAATCGAGATAAGTTCATGATGCGCTCCAATATTTCATTGGTAATATACATTTATGTAGCATGATTCAATGAAGATGTGTACTGAGGATTTATAGAACATCCAATAGAATGACTTTTCCTTCTGTTTGAGGTATTTTGAGCCATATGTGTATCAGCCAATTATGTTGTACAACGTCAAGCGTATCTTGTTTTGATGTTGCTGCGTATAACAAGGACACTGGAGAGATGAAATGAGTTTTTTGCTATGGTTTATGGCTTGTTCACAGGATCACTCGCATGAAGAAATGACTCAAAGAGTCGCATATCTAGAGCAAAAAGTTTTATCTCAAGAGAAGAAGATTCAACAATTGATGAGTTTTGAAATTCAGAAGAAGAAGTCTTCTCCATTGTGTATAAATGAACAGCCTGATGTGTATATTTTGTTCAAAAGTAAGCTTGAAGATTTTATATTGCAAGAGGATACTCGCCCAAGAATATACCCTCACCAAAAAGATGGAGAAATTATTGGACTCAGGATTGCAAATGTCCCAGATGACTGGAAGAGCTGTGATCTTGATGATGGAGATCTTCTCTTATCGATCAATGATGTTCGGTTGCGAACTCCTCGCACGCTTCAAGGTCTATACCAAAGAAAAGACACGTTTACAGATTTAAGAGTGCGAAGAAAGCGTGATGAGAAAGAGCATACAGTGCGTTTTCGTATTTTGAATAGATAAAAACGAAAAGTGCTCCCACAAAAAAGTAGGAGCACAAAACAAACAACACAAGGAGTAAATCATATAAAATGATTGATTCGCCAACCATATAACATGTCATAAATGTTCAAACGTATCTTTTCGATTAGTGTTTCTGATTTGTTTCATTTATTATTCATGTTTAATGCATATGGAAGTATTTAACTTCTTATTGCAGCATAAATAGGGTTGGCAGAAGTGAACTCAGCAGGGTCAATATCTGCAAGTGTCAAAAGTGTAGCTCCAATGTTGTTACAGTCAAGTGGTGTTCCTTCTTGGTCTACTTCGCCGCTATTAAGGTCTACAGGTAGACCGAGGGAAAAATCATCATATCCACCGATTGATTGCCCTCCTTGAACTCCAGATCCAATTAGAATGGCTGATGTGTACGTCCAATGGTCGCGACCATTACGAAAATTGAGCTTTGGGAATCGTCCCATTTCAGATAGCAAGACGATACACAAATCATCCGATAATGGAGTACCATCGATTTGTTGCTGTGCATCTACATCCATCAGAAAAGAAGATAGGTGTGCGAATAGTTCTTCAAAGTGCCAGCTCTGCATATCATTTGCGGCATGCGTGTCCCATCCAAGATCTCGCACACCATTGTAGCTGAGCATAATGGTTCGGCTAAGCTGCTGGCTAAAAATTTCCTTTGACATTTTTAGGGCTTGTGAAAAGGACTCTCCAGATGAAAAGTCAAAAGATAGAGATTGTAACTCTTTTAGATCTTGTTCTAATGACATACTTTTTTCGATAAACTCAGATGAATCATGTTGATTCGTGATCTTTTCAAGCCATTCATCTTCCACATTATCTAGGACAGAAGGTGTTGAGAGGAGGGTTCGTAGTTGATTTGCTCTGCCTAGCTGAGTTCGGACATGACTGTATTGATTGGTGAAGCTTGGTCCCGAAAGATGCACAGAAGGCATAAGCAATGATTCACTGTGATGTGCAGATATGATCGAAGCCCAATCATCGCTATTGCTTTGTGGAGATCCTGTTGTGACGAGACGCAAGCATACATCGTGTGCTACAGATCGTGCTTCAAAACCATTGATAAAACATGTTCTATCTCCATAGTTTTCCAAATATGATCGAACAGAAGGTCTCGATTCTGAATCAACATAGGTAATGCCTTGTGTGAAACCTCTGTTTGATTGCATTTCCATATCGACGAAATTGCTATCGAAGAGAGGAGCAAAAAGAGTACATTGATCCCAACCTCCAGGACAAAAGATAAAGAGAAATTTCCTTGTACTTGTATTGGGTTGTGCAAAAGAGTTTTGAGGTATAATTAGTGAGGGGGTGAGTGTTAGAAACGTTCTTCGATTCATTATAGACTCCAAAAAAGTGGATCTCGAAGCCATACAGATAGCAGAGAAGCCCAAGCTTGCGTGTTCGAATGCTCTTCTTGTATTTGTATAAACATCTGTAGGTCAAGTTCTTTTCGTTGGTCGGTAGCCGGTTCTCCGTAGATTCTCATAAATAAATCTTGATAGAAGTCTTCTTGTAATGACGAAGGCAAAGTGTTGTTGTTCTCTAATGTTTGAGCCCAATATAATGCTGCTTTTTGCGTTAATCTTTTCAGTGTTAGTTGTCTTGAAATACTTGTTTGACGTGCAGGGCTTGTAATCTCAAGTCCATCAGCACCGCCAAGCATCTTTCGATAGCCGATGATATCATTTTCCAATAAATGGATATTGTCCTCAGTCCATACAAAACCTGTTAATTCTTCAATACTAGAGGCCAACTGTTGTGCTGTTAATATGCGGTTTTCTTGCTCATGAAATGTTGGCATTTTGACGATTTCTTTTATGAGTGCAGATATACGAAAATCAGATTGTTCAAAAATCTCATGTAGGTGTTGTTTTTCTGCAAATTTTGTATCGTCAACGTGGGTTAAAGCGTGATATATACGTTTGGTCGTACACTGAGTGAATCTGGGGTCTTGTGCAACCAAGCCTCCGAGTGCT
Organism: Deltaproteobacteria bacterium; assembly: GCA_002683315.1. GTDB lineage: Bacteria > Myxococcota_A > UBA796 > UBA796 > UBA796. The sequence continues at coordinate 7,900 of NYTD01000035.1, forward strand.
GTAGGGGAAGCCATAGGAATCCCAAAATATGCCATATCAATATTGAGAAGGCTTTCTCCTAAAAATTCTCGTTCTGGATGGTAGCGACTCATCTCTGCGGTATCGTAGATGTCATACCACCAAAATCCAAAGAAGGCTGCAGCGAGTGGGTCTAGTGTGTTGTGACAGCCTATACAAGCTTCGTTCGATTGAATCGTATCATTAAAGTCTTCGTGTTCAAGAAGAGACGTAGCCTCAAACGAAATGGGACGAGTTCGATAATCTGTACATAAAAATAGCTCTGCCATCACAGATGCACGAGAACGATTGAAGTTGTTTGGTGTGGTGTAATACCGCCACCAAAGTCCATTATTCATCAAAATTCCAAGTGGAGGGCGACCGTCCGTATATTTTGCTTTATGCCATCCTCCACTCTCATCTTCAAGCGATTCCAGCGGCCATATGGACAAGAGAATGTCATTGGCCATAGTGAATGGACTTTGGACGACCATACGCCAGTCTAGATCTTGCGTGGCGTAGTAGGTCATAAGTCTTGGTGTTTCTTCCCCTACAGATTGAAGGAAATCGTATGTTGTGCTTGAGGAAAGTTGATAGTCTTCTTCGCTGATGTTGAATCTATCGATACGGTTTTTGGTCCAGTCTGCAAAGATTCCGGTCATTCTTCTTTCGTGCCATTCTGAGGAGATATATTCGTCAAGAATTATATCGATTTGTGAAGGGTCTTGGATAATTCGATTGTATTCATCGATGGTTGGAAGTGTTCCTTTGATGGCAAGAGAAATTCGTCTAAGACCGATTGTATCCATTTCAAAGAAAGGTTCAGGAGGATTCGAGCATGATAGCATGAACCATATCATGGGCGTTCCACTGAGAATAAGTTGTCTATTTCTCGTAAAAGAATGTCTCCTACACAGAAATCCCCCATATCAGAATCGTGCCACCACAGTGTTGCACAACCAGAACAGTCTTCAAACATTGCTTGAAACCAGTATCCACTTGGATCTCGAATGGAGAGAGAACCAAATGGAGAAGTACAATCTGATGTGTCATATTGAAGCATAGAAAATTGGAGTGATAGCTCAGAGTACCCAACTCCTCCATCGAGATATCCACGACTTCCATTTGATTCTACGACCCTCTCCGAGCGTAAAGAAGAAGTCACTCCCACACTGGCCCATCCTTCTTGGGTTTCATGTTGATATGTTCCTCCAATCGTTTCTTCAATAAGATATTCATGTTCTCGATCCATTTCGAATCTTGTCGCGATTCCACCGGAAATAAATTTCATTCCTTGTGTATTTGCTATCTCAAATGAGGTTTGTAGTGACATTTCATAGGGGATGTCGGGTGCAGAATTTTCAATTTCGACAAAGATACCGGTTCCATAGTAGTCGTGTGAAGAAGATGAACATCCTCCTTCCCATGTGCCAATGATGCTATCTTCTGCGAGTAATGATGGACAAGTAGCATCACGATACGATAATGCATCCACATACATGTTTCTGAGTGCCAGAGCACTGGGAAGGCCGTATGCAAGATTTTCATCGATTTTCTGTA
>NYTD01000036.1 GCA_002683315.1 Deltaproteobacteria bacterium
AGCAGGAAGAAAGGGAGGCATTATACCTCCCTTTTTATATCGTTGATTCCTTCTCTTGAGCTCTAGATTTCAGAGTTTGGATTTGGGCTATCAGACTCTGAAGCAGGATTTTGCAGGGCTTTTTTCTTCCCTTTCTTCCCTTTTTTGGCTTTTGCCTTTTCTTCTTGTGCGAGAGCAGCCGCTTCTTGATCAGGAAGAAATATTCCTTCAATGACCGATGCAATATCTGTATGTAGTTGTTCCATAGGAGTTTTTTTGTTTTCCTTTTGGTATATTTTTAATGTATGAGCCCATTCTTCTATGAGAAGATCCATGGCTTGGTCATACATCTTTCGCTCGCCAAAGGAAAGATTTTTCTTGAGCTTAAGCAATGCCAGATCACGCAGAACTTCAGCAATTTGTTCCGGTTCTCCTGTTGCAATTTTTGCCATATATTCTCGATATCTTCGATTCCAGGTTTGGTTACTTGGTTCAATATCTCGAACCTTAAGAATTCTTTTTAACTCTTCGACCTGATCCAAAGGCATGACTTTACGAAGTTTTTCTTTTCCAGGTGGAGACTTGGTAGGAACCTCCAAGCTTGAGGTGATATCCGCTTCGGTCTGTGCATTGGAAGGAAATATAACAACATAGAGATCTATTGCACTATCAAGTCCTGGGATCTGTCTTGCGTTAATAGCTTCAATGCGTCCGACTCCTTTTCCTGGATAGACAGCTACATCTCCTACTTTGAATTTCATGTTCACCTCGAATAGTATAAAATTGCAGACTAATGATAAGCACCATCTCACAAATTGCAAATTTCCACAAATTATATTTTACGTAAAGCGTAATAATTTGCAAATCGACATTCTGAATTTGTGGAACAAAGAATACTCGACAACAACTATTGTTTGGATATCTTTGATAGATGTGTCATATTCGATAATAATTCTGTATTAGAATAAAAAGATCTACAAAGTTGGTGCACCCTGTTGGTCATAATTTTGAGATTTTTTCAGACGTTGAGAAATAATTATGCTTATTCTTCACCTATTGTGCCTTTTGATCACCATTGGATGGTTGTATGCCTTTTTTCGGACTGCTCGTGCTATGATTCGAAAAAAATATGAACTTCATCCAGAAGGTCCAAAAGGAGATGAGGATATTTCTGTTAGTATTGTGATTCCAGCACGCAATGAAGAAGGAAATATTAAAGCTTGTGTTTTGTCGGCCTTGCATCAAGATCACCCTTCTGTAGAGGTAATTGTGCTTGATGATGCATCAGAAGATGCGACTCCGCAAGTTCTAGAGAAATTACAACAAGAATTTTCTTCATTAGTACATGAAAAAGGAACAGGAGGTCCTCTTCCAGATGGTTGGTTTGGGAAACCATGGGCATTGGAACGAGCACAAAAAAAAGCAAAGGGTTCATGGCTGCTTTTTGTGGATGCAGATGTAGTTTTATCTCCACAAGCTGTGTCTCGATGTCTGTATTATGCGCAACAACACCAACTTGAAATGGTGACAGGATTGGGAACCTTAACCATGAAGTCTTTCTGGGAATATGTTTTACAACCAGCCATCGGTGGTTTGATATTGGCTGGGAATTCTCTATCCAAAGTGAATGATCACAATCAAAAAGATCATAATCTTGCCAATGGTCAATTTATTATGATTACAAGAGCAGCCTACGATAAGATTGGACGCCATGGCGCGGTTAAAGATAATATTTTGGACGATATAGGAATGGCGCGCGCACTCGCTGAACATGACGTTCCTTATCATTGTCTTCATCTGCAAGATATATTCTCATGCCGGATGTATACTTCTTTTGATGAAATTTGGGAAGGGTGGACAAAGAATTTGTTCGCCGGTTTACGCTATTCTTGGATGAATCTTGTTTTAACGATTATTTTTACGTTTGTATTTTCATCGTTGGGTATTACCTTTCTTGGTCTTTATTTTGCAGGAGTGGTTGTACAACAAGCATGGTTGTTATGGGGAACTGTATTAACAGCGCTCCCTATTTCAATTCGGATTGTGATGGATATTCGAAGAAAGCAAAATCCGGTATTTGCATTTACACATCCATTCGCCAATCTTATCGTCTGTGTTTTGTTATGTAATTCGGCTCTTCGATCTACTAGAGGAACGGTTCAGTGGAAAGGAAGAACCTATAAACCAGAATAGCTAGAATCCGACAGTAATTCCAACTTGTCCAGATATATTATCATCTAGGACTTCTCCGAGTGTAGTAGTGCTTCCTTCCAATGTGATCTTGCGTGTTATCCACCGAGCTCCAACTTGTATACCCACAGCTCCAAAAGGGTAAGAGAGTAAAGTTCCAGCTTCTTGTCGGTAGATGCCTCCCATCATTCCTATTCCACCGTATGCGTCGATGGATAGGGCAAACGGTGTATCATAGGCTACTTCCAGACCAAGACTAGGCCCTTGTAGGCTTTGTGGAGCAAAGGATAGATTAATATTTTCACCATCTAAGGTTTGTTGAAACAGCATGACATCATCTATGGACCATCCGAGTCTGGCGCCGATATGTCCTTTATGATTCGAAAAAGCAAAAGAGTATCGTGGAATTGCATGGACATCAAGTTGTGTGTTCCAATCTGAGATGGGTTCAGCAAATTCTTCTAGTGCTACAGTGTAATTATAAGTGAACAGACGAGCTTCTAATAAGAGAAAGGGAGAGATACTAGGAGCAAATAAGCTTGTATCACTTCGAACTCGGATGGAAAGACCAGGACTATCAGCAGGAGCTGAACCTGTTATGTCGTTGTTAAATGCCACTCTTGAACCATATAGAGCTCCGTTAGAAACAAATGGTTCTTGTTGGTACCCGTATTTTCCAAGGATCATACCGATATCAAGAGATATTGGTTTTTTTTCACTATTGTTTTGATTGGAAAAACTCGGCATTGAAAAGGAGGGCCATTTGAATGGTTTTTTCGGTTTTTTTACTTTTTGGGGAGTTGGCTGTTCAATGGGAACGACAGCAGTCTCTTTCTTGGGCTTTTTTTGTGGAGATTTGGCTATGATGACCGGCTCTGGAAGGTTTTCTTTTCGAGCTTCTCCTTTATTGACCTGTAAGGTTTTTTGTGCACGGATGGTACTTCCAATCAGCTCTACTTCAATATCTATATCTTGTTGGATGGAGTTTGGAATCGATAGAAGAGCTTCATAGGATCCATCGCTGAGTTCTTGAATAGACGAGATTTTTCCAAGTGATGAAAATGCTCTAAGCTTCGCTCCAGTGATCCCTTTTTGTTTTTTGTCTAATACAATAATATTGAGCTTCGCATCTCCTCCGGGTCGACCTTTGGAAGGTGTATGGCTTAGCTCTATCGTACTGGCTTTGATTTTTGATTTGGTTTTGGATTCGACACTTTCTTCTCTGGGAATAGAAAGAAAGGAAATAGAGTCTCTCCAATTTTGTACGATCTTTTGATCCCGGATTGTACCTGAAATTTCTGAACTTGAGAGAGAAGGAGCAGTCGTTTCAGAAAATTGAAATAATGTATGCTGAGAGGAGATGGATTCGGACAAAATATCAAGGATGATTGGCCCTTCTGTTACTCCTGGAGTCAGCTTTACATATGCAAATCCTTGTTTATTGGTCTCTTTGGAAGTAGATATCTGTGCATCTCCAGATTTGACGGAGATGGAAAAAGGTACTGTACCGACAGGAGCTCCAAAATGATCGTGACTGACGATCACCATAGTAAATGGCGCAGACAAAGGAGCAAATCGTAGCGCTTTTGCGTCGATAATAAAACCTGTTGCAGGGTTCTTACTTGCATCATCATGCACATGTGTAATCAAAGAAACGTCAGTAGAAATGTTGGTTTCAATACTTGTACTGTATTTTCCAAACGGAAGAATCTCTAGTTTTTTGAGCTTGGCTTGCTCGCTTTCTACATGAAGCTTTCGATCAGACAAAGGAGCAAGGCGCGCACCAAATAATTGGGCTCCCAATTGAAATTCTTTTTCTTGTGCGTCAAGCGAGGATACTTTTGGTTTTAATATCAGTTTTTGTGGCTGCTGTGCATCCACATAAAAAGAGTATTTTGTCTTTTTGGAATCATTTGCTCGTATGGTTACTTTGGTTCTTTTGTTGATGAAGTCTGGTGTATATATCGCTTCATGAATACCATCTTTGAGATGTTTGGGGGCTGAGATGGAGCCAAGGTTTACACTGAGTTTTATATCTTGATTGTTTGTCGGAGCACCAGAATTGTCCACTGCAAAAAAGTATATTTTGATCGGTGTGTTGGCGGGGATATTTCTTGGAGGAGGAACAAATACAATACTTCGTTGTTCTGGAATCTTGAGATCTATTTCATCTTCTCGTGAGTTGGAGCCTTGTGTGATCAAGGTTGCCTTTCGCACATTGGGTGGAACCAGCACATCAAATGTGGCTTTTCCTTTTTTGTCCGCTTCTACTTGGGGTGTTTTTTTTCCTCCTACATCTAGTATGACCTTTGTTCCTGCTGGAGCATCGACTGGAAGTTTGATTTTACTGAACATCGGAATCACGGTTGATCCATATAACTCTTGCGGATTGTTTTGATCTGAAACGGTGATGAGGACATTTTGAGGGACACGATTCTTTTTATAGGGGATATATTCGGCTCGGAAATTGCCTTTTCCCAAGTTTTTTACGTTTTTAACCTTTCCAGAGGATGCTTTAAATCGTAGTTTTGCCTGTTCGGAGCGAGGGCCATCTACAGTTATATCGATAGGGATCGGACGTTTCTCCTCGGATAAGATCACCGTGGTTAGTGGTGTTTTTATTGATATTTCTCCAGTAGCCTTCGGATACCAAGTATCTTTCCACGATTTTGATATGCCTTTTCCCTTTAGTGATAATTGTATTTGTGTTGCCTTATCAAGTGAAAATAAGGGAAGTGTTGCTTCATACAAGCCATTTTGGGTATGGGATAGTTTTACCTGTCCTGTGACATTGGTCTTCAATGTTCCACTGAAAGAAGTATTTGCTGAACCGTCCTTGTTTACAATAGAAAATAGTAATTTTATTGGCTCTTCCGGAAGAACCGAGATGCTTGATCCACGAATCCAAAAGGCGTTATTTTTTTTAAATGGCTCTTCTGCATAAGCTTGTGTGGATATTGTGCTTGTAAGCGTAAATGTAGAAAGCAAAAAGCAAAGCGAGTATCTCATGAACGTCTCTATTGTGAAAATTTTTTTAGACAAGGTTCTTATTAAAATATATCGGTCATGTAAGAAGAACCTTTTTGTATTTCGTGAACAAGTTTTCTTTATGACGGTGTGTTGATCCAGTATGGAGAACCAGCAAGTTGCTGTTGGATCTGTTGTGCTTGAGAGCCATCGATCTCTTGTTGCACCATACCTCCTGTTTGCGGATCCATACGCATCATCACCCATCGACTGTCTACTTTTGAGCTATATAAGCGCAATCCTCGAGGATCGGCATATCGGAGTTCTAATTCAGACATACGCAATCGACGAGAAGAAGGATCATCTTCTTCTTCTTCTTCTATTTTGGGTGGATTAATTATGTCAAGAACTTCTTCTATTTTCCATTGAACACGCAACAATTCTTTCTTTTTTCCACTTTCAAGGGCAGAGATTACACTAGATTTACCATAATCGTCAACCATAGAGATCAGCTCATTTTTTAATTCTTCCGATTTCTCGTTAGATGCTCGATAAAACTGCTGGATGATGCTTTTAATTCTCTGTTCCATAATGTTTCTGTCTCCTGATTTTATATCGATGTATTCTTTTATCATGCTCATGTGATAACACACGTGATTTTTTATCGATGTAGAGATAATAAGAAAAAAGGATACAGGTTTCATGACCATATGTTTTTCGTTGTACTTTTTGTGATGTTTTGGGAAACAACAATGTACGATAGAAGATCAGTAAGGAGTATGCTTGAGCGCACAAATAGTTACATTAATTCGTACATTTTTGGATGATAGGTCTTTTTCTTCGTGTTTTACGCGTATGCGATTTCGCGTAGGAGATATCATTGTATTTGAACATCAAAGCGATCGAGACATGTATATTATCGAGAGTGGTTCTATATTAATAAAAAGACCTGATCAGGCTGATATTCAGATGGGAAGTGGAACGCTGATTGGTGAGCTTTCATTTTTACAAGGAGTACGTCGAACAGCGACTATTATTGCATCGAAAGATACAGAGTGTCTACAGATTAAAGAGAAACCTTTTGTACAATGGCTTGAAAACCATCCAAAGAGGTCTATTTTGTTTTATCGTTATCTTTCTTCGGCGATAGCAGATCGTTTGCGATCTACGATTCAAAGAGAGGATACGCGCTTCATCTTTGGTAAAGAGTCTCCGATTTTGCTCCAAAGTGAACAAAAAATTCTTGTTTTGGCACATCGTCTTCGAGACCATCATATGCTAGCACAGGCAAAGAAAAAGACCATCGAAAGTGAAATGAGGGATTCTTTAAAGCGGTTACAGGCAGAACAAGAAGAAGGGGACCAATCGGAGATATTTTGGGTGACGGAAAATACCGAGGAGAGCCTTTTTTCGAATCGATTTGTAGAGTTAGAAGAAATATATCGTCATCTTTTTGATCAGACTGTGCACATATTTGCATCTCTTAATGATTGGTTTAACCGATTTCAATCCGAAGAGATGTGTATGGATATTGCCATGCGAGCAAGGGAGCAATTTTCTCAGACTTTAGAAAAAACATCGATTTATAAAGAGATTCTTCTTTCGGGAGGGACCGAATCATCGAATTTGATGAGTGCGGTACTGCTCAATCAGGGTATTGATTCGAATGAAAAGGCCATAACAGAAGCGATTCGAGCGCAAGAAACAATTCAAGCATATCAGTCTCAAATATTTTGGTATCAAAAATCGATTCGAGCCATACAATACAAAGACATCCATTCGATTACAATTATCAATGATATTACAGGGGTTCTTTTTTCTATGATGTATCCATTGTGTGC